>NZ_JANXWD010000028.1 GCF_025351295.1 Phenylobacterium sp. | reverse complement strand
ACGATGTCGCGGCAATGCTCCCAGCTCGACTTCAGCTTGGGGTCCGGCACGCCCAGGAACTCGTAGTCGTCATCGCACAGGGCCGAGAACCAGCTGATCTCGCAGGGTGGCCTGGTCATGGCAGCGGCTCTCCCATCGACGCGACGAGGACCTGGTACCAGTCGGCCCGCGTCCAGCGCGGTTTGTAGGCGTCGGGGATTTCGGCGATCCGCGCCGGGGTCTGGGTCCCGACGATGGGGATGGCGCGGGTCGGATGCGCCATGATCCAGCTGTAGGCGGCGGCCGCGCGGCTGACGCCATAGTCGGCGGCCTTAGCGTCCAGCGCCCTGGCCACGGCGTGGGCGCGGTCGTCGCGCGGATCGCCCAGCCGGCCGCCGCCCAGCGGCGACCAGGCCAGCACGGTCATGCTGCCGGCCAGCGCCTGATCCAGCACGCCATCGGTCAGCGGCGCGATGGCCAGCGGCGAGAACTCCGGCTGGCAGGAGACGATGGGCAAGGGCGAGTGCGCCGCCAGCGCCGCGACCTGCGAGGCCGTGAAGTTCGACACTCCGATCGCGCCGATCTTGCCCGCCCGGTGCGCCGCCTCCAGCGCCCGCGCGGTCTCAGCCGGGTGGGCCAGCATGTCCGGCCGATGGATCTGCCACAGCGCCACATGCTCGAGGCCCATCCGCCGCAGCGACGCATCGATGGCCGAGGCCAGGTAGGCGGCGCTGGAATCGTAGGGCACGCCCATGACGATCCCGCCCTTGGTGGCGATGACCATGCGGGCGGCCAGCGCGGGGTTGCGGGCCAGTACCCGGCCCAGCAGCGCCTCGGCGGCGCCGAACGGCTCGCCATTGTCCGGCCCATAGATGTCGGCCGTGTCGAACAGGGTGACCCCGGCGTCCAGCGCCGCGCCGACCCGCGCCTCGGCGGCCGCGACATCGTCGCCGGCGAACCGCCACATGCCCCAGGCGACCGAGGAGACGGCGGGTCCGCCCTCGTGGAGCGGCCGGCTCGGCGCCGGCTCGGGAAGGTGCGTCATGGCGGTCACGCTGGCCTCGGTGCGGGCGACATTCGGCTGGTTTCAACTCCCCGCGCGACCCGCCGTCTTGCCGTGCGTCGGTCGTATGATAGCGTTGTCATATTGATAGGCCGGCGGGCGAGAGGTTGGCAAGCCGACGGCCCGAAGAAACCTTGGGGAGGCCTGACGTGAGCGACGCGGCGACGCCCCTGCCCGCCCGGCTGCGGGCTCACATCCCCGGCCTCGCGGTCACCCTGCTGGCCACCCTGGCGGCGGCCTATGTGTCGGATCACTACGGCGCGCCGCTCACCCTGATGTGCCTGCTGTTCGGCCTGGCGCTGAACTTTCTCAGCGCCGACCCGCGGCTGGCGGTGGGGCTGGCCTTCGCATCGCGCACCCTGCTGCGCTGGGGAATCGTGCTGGTGGCCGCCCGCGTGACCCTGACCCAGATCGCCCAGCTGGGCCCGGTGGCGTTGCTGGCGGTCGTGGCGATCGTCGCCGTGACCCTGGCGACCGGCGTGCTGGCCGCCCGCGCGCTGGGCTTCACCGCCGCGTTCGGCGCGCTGTGCGGCGGTGCGGTGGCGATCTGCGGCGCCTCGGCCGCCATGGCCTTCGCCAGCCTGCTGGGCGAGCGCCGCGCCAGCCAGGCCCAGCTCACTCTGGTGCTGGTGGGCATCTCGGCCATGAGCGCGGTAGCCATGACCCTCTATCCGGTCCTGGCGCACCATTTCGGGCTCAGCGAGACCCAGGCCGGGTTCATGCTGGGCGCCTCGATCCACGACGTCGCCCAGACCCTGGGGGCCGGCTACGCCTTCTCCCAGATCGCCGGCCAGACCGCGACCATCGTCAAGCTGGCCCGCGTCGCCCTGCTCGCGCCGGCGATGATGGCGGTGGCGGTGTTCATCCCGCGCGAGCCCGGCGCGAAGATCGCCGAACACGTCCTGCCGTGGTTCGTGATCGGCTTCTTCGGCCTGGCGGCGGTCAATTCCCTGGGGGTGATCCCGGCCGCGGCGGCCGATGTCTCGGTCAAGGCCAGCACCTGGCTGCTGGCCTGCGCGGTGACGGCCACCGGCATCCGCTCGCAGATGCAGGCCCTGACCCAGGAAGGGCCACGGCCCCTGTTGGCGATCGTCGCGGCGACCCTGGCGGCCCTGGCGCTCAGCGCCCTGGCCGCCGCCTTCCTGATCCGCTGACTCATCTCCGGGGGTCAGGCCTAGATCTTCTTCGGCGCCGCGGTCGACGCCCGCAGCACCAGTTCGTGCGGCAGGCGGCGGTGCACCACCTCGCCCTCGGCGCCGAACAGCAGGCTGGCGGCGGCATAGGCCAGCTCCCGGGTCGGCTGGCGCACGGTGGTCAGCGGCGGCCAGAGCTGGCTGGCCAGTGCGGTGTCGTCGAACCCGGCCACCGACAGGTCGCGCGGCAGCGACAGGCCGCGCCTGTGGGCCACCGTCAGCACCCCGGCCGCCATGTCGTCGTTGCTGGCGAAGATCGCGGTGGGCGGCAGCGCCAGGTCCAGCAGGATGTCGGCCGCCGCCTCGCCCGAGGCGAAGTCGAAGGCCCCCGGCCGCACATATTTCGGCTCGAACGACACGCCCGCCCGGTCCAGGGCCCGGCGATAGCCGAACAGCCGCAGGTCGCTGGCGGTGTGGTTGGCGTGGCCGATCACGAAGCCGATCCGCCGGTGGCCCAGGGCGATCAGGTGGCTGGTCATGTCGTCCGCCGCCTGGACGTCGTCCATCGAGACCGAGGAGCTGCGCTCGTACTCGGTGCCCGGCGAGATCCGGACATAGGGGATGCCGCGCCGTTCCAGCTCCTCCAGGGCGCCGGGCGCATCGGTGACCGGCGAGGAGAGAATGACCCCGTCAACTTGGGTCTGGTCGATCAGGCCGCCGATCTCGCGGGCCAGGTGCGGCGAGGCCACGTCGGACGGCTGGGCCAGCAGCCGCACCCCCTCCTCGATGCAGCGCGCCCAGACCCCGGTCTGAATCTGGTGGATGTAGTGGGGGCTGTGGTTGTCGTAGATCAGCGCGATCTGGTAGCTGCGCTTGCCGGCCAGGATGCGCGCGGCCACGCTGGGCTTGAAGTTCAGCTCGGCGACGGCGCGCTCCACCCGCAGGCGGGTGGTCGCCGAAACATAGCGCTCCTTGTTCAGCACCCGCGAGACGGTCTTCATCGAGACGCCGGCGATGGCTGACACGTCCTTGATCGTCGAGCGCATGTCCGCCTGCTGACGCCGCCCCGCGCGGCCGCCCGACCCTAGAGGCAGAGCGCGCCCACGTCGATTGACCCGGCCGGGGTCAGCGTACCCGGCATCACGGCGCCTTGTGGCCCACCGACCAGACGTAGGCGGTGATGGCCGCCAGGGTGTCCGGGCTAAGCTGCGCGCCGCCCATCGGCGGCATCGGGCTGCGATAGCGCTTCGGGGCCGCGACACCCTTGGCGATGGTGTCGCTGAGCGCGGCCGGGCTGCCGTCGCCCCACATCCAGGTCCCGCTGGTCAGGTCGGGGCCCAGCGCCGTGCCCTTGCCGTCCGGCCCGTGGCAGGCGCCGCAGTAGTTGGCGCCGAAGGCCGGCTGGCCGGCCGCGATCAGCTCCGCGGTGACACCGGGCGGCAGCGCCGCCGCGCCGCTGGCTGAAGCGGTGGGCGCGGCCGGCTTGACGGCGGCCATCGGCGGGGCCGGGGCCGGAGCGGCCGCCACCGCTGCGCCGGGCGCGCCCTGGTAGGTGACCCGCCAGATGCGGCCCTTCTGGTCGTCGGCGATGAACAGCGCCCCGTCCGGCGCCACCGCCAGGCCCATCGGCCGGAACTCCGCCCGACCGGAGGCCTTGTTCGGGCCCGCGAAGCCGTCGGCGAAGACCACATAGGGCCCCGAGGCCTTGCCCTCGCGCAGCGGCTGGAACACCACATTGAAGCCGTCCTGCGGGGCCGGTGCGCGGTTCCAGGAGCCGTGGAAGGCGATGAACGCACCGCCCTGGTAGGCCGCCGGGAAGGCCTTGGCGGTGTAGATCTTCAGGTCGTTGGGCGCCCAGTGCGACGGGAACGCCGCCACCGGCGCCAGCTTCTGGGCGCAGACGCCCTCCGCCTTGCCGCCGTCGCCGCCGTACTCCGGCGCCAGCACCAGCTTCTTCTGGAAGTTGTCGTAGTAGCAGTTGGGCCAACCGTAATCGCCGCCCTGCTTGATCAGCAGCAGCTCCTCGGCCGGCAGTTCGGTGGCGCGCGCCGGGTCGGGGTAGAGCTTGGGCCAGTTCTGCAGCAGCTGGTCGCGGCCGTGCTGGGTGGCGAACATCCGGCCCGCGCCGTCGAACGACAGGCCCATGCCGTTGCGGATGCCGGTGGCATAGCGCTCGGCCGGCGAGAATTTCTGGCCCAGCTTGTTGGCGTCATAGCGCCAGAGGCCGCCGCGGGTCTCGGACTCGGTGCAAGGGGTGGCGCCCATAACGCCGGGCACGCGGTTCCTCGGCTGGCAGGCGTTGGTCGCGCTGCCCAGGTCGACGAAGAGCTGACCCTTGGCGTCGATCGTGAACGGATGCATCGGGTGGTCGCCGGTCAGCGGCAGGCCCGACAGCACCACCTCCGGCTTGCCGCCCGGCGCGACCGAGCCGGCGGCCGGCGCATAGCGGACGATCCTGTCGTTCACCTCGGCATACACGTAGCCCTTGTAGAGCCCGATGCCGGTCCCGCCGGCCGCCCCGTCCGCGGCGGTTTCGCCGAACGGGGTCGCCACGTCGGCCTTGCCGTCCCGGTCGGTGTCCTGCAGCGCCACCAGGAACCCGCCGGCCCGCGGCTTCGAGCCCGGATAGTACCGGCCGCTCCAGGTGTTGGCATAGACGACGCCATTGGGGGCCACGGCGATGTGGCGGACATTGCCCAGGTTGTCGGCGAACACCGTGGCGCAGAAGCCGGGCGGCAGGGCGATGCCACCATTGTCCCCGACACAGGGCCCGGCGGTGGGCGCGGCCTGGACGGCGCCGCTCGGCCCGGCCGTGAGCATGAGGCCCGCGCCCAGCGCCACGGCCGCCGCTGCGATCCGGCCCCGTTCGGCGGTCTGACTGGTCATGCCTCGTCCCCTGGTTGGTCTGTCGTTGTGCAAGCCGACTGCCTAACGCGTCATCCCGCCGTGGGAAAGCCGGATCAGGCGGCGGCGCGCCGGACGTCGGCGACGATCGCCTCGGCCTGGGCGAACAGCGCCGGGTCGACGACCAGGCCGGAGGCGGCGGCGTTCTCGTCCAACTGGTCGGGCCGGCTGGCGCCGACGATGGCCGAGGCGACGTTCGGCTCGCGCAGCACCCAGGCCAGCGAGAACTGGGTCAGCGAGCAGCCGGCCGCCTCGGCCAGGGGCTTGAGCTTCTGGACGGCCGCCAGGATCTCCGGCCGCAGCCAGGTCTGCATGGCGTTGCCCATGGAGTCGCTGGCGCCGCGGCTGTCGGCCGGCAGGGCGGCGCCGGGGCGGTACTTGCCCGACAGCACGCCCTGGGCCAGCGGTGACCAGACGATCTGCGACACGCCATTGGCCGCACTGATCGGGATCACCTTCTGCTCGGGCCGCCGCCACAGCAGCGAATACTGCGGCTGGCTGGAAACGAATTTCTCGACCCCGGGCATGGCGAAAGCGGCCTCGATCTGCTCCGGCGACCATTCGGAGAAGCCAATCCAGCGGGCCTTGCCGGCACGGACCACCTCGCTCAGCGCCGCCATGGTCTCTTCCAGCGGGGTCTGCGGATCGTAGCGGTGGCACTGGTAGAGGTCGACGTAGTCGGTGCGCAGGCGCTTCAGCGAGGCGTCGATCTGCTTCAGGATCTGCGCCCGCGACAGGCCCTTGTCGGTGTCGCTCATCACGCCGCACACCTTGGTGGCCAGGACGTAGCTGTCGCGCGGCCGACCCGCCAGGGTCTCGCCCAGCACCGTCTCCGCCGCGCCCCGCCCGTAGACGTTGGCCGTGTCGATGAAGTTGATCCCCAGGTCGAAGGCGCGGTCGACGCAGGCCCGCGCCGCGTCCTGCTCGACGCCCACGCCATAGGTAAGCCAGGAGCCGAGCGAGATCTCCGAGACGCTGAGGTCGCTCGCGCCGAGTTGGCGGTACTTCATGGGAAAATCCTTCGGCTTCGAATGGCAGGTCTGGCGGGGAACGACCGCCAGCATATAGCGCCGCGCCGAAGGTGGGACTCCGAACTCGCCGCTATCCGCGCCCGACGACCAGGCGCAGCGATCCCTCGTAGGCCGGCAACCGCCGCCACGCGCCGTTGAGCTCGTCCCATCGGCCCGACGCCAGGTCGGCCGACAGGGTCTCGACGAACCGCGGCTCGACCTCCGGCGGCACGAAACCCCACGACGACTGCGCACGCCGCACGGCCGGCTCCAGCAGCCGCTCCGGCCGTCCGTAGAAGGCCTCGGTGAAGCCGTCGGTGCAATCGAACGGGATCGGCACGACCTGCACCTCCGCCCGCGCGCCGACCCCGGCGGCGATCGCCTCGAGGCCCGGATAGCGCCGCCGCTCGGCGGCCAGCAACTCGGGCGCGTAGTCGTTGACCCAGCAATGGCCCGGCGCCACCTCGTCGAAGGCCATGACGACGACCGGCCCACGCGACACGCGGCGCAGTTCGCGCAGGCCCTTCGCCAGGTCGCTCCACTGGTGGACGGTCGCCACCGCCATGACCGCATCCACCGAGCGGTCGTCCAGCGGCAGGGCCTCCGCGACTCCATGGATCGCCGGCGCCAGGTGCGCGGGCCGTTGCGCCCGCATCGTGGCCGACGGCTCGAGGGCGATCACATGGCGCCCCAGCGGCTCGTAGGACCCCGCGCCGGCCCCGACGTTCAGCACCGTGCGGGCGTCACCCAGCGCGCGCTCAATATAGGCCGCGATCCGCGGATCGGCCCGCCGCTGCGCCGCATAGTCCGCGCCCTGGCTATCGTAATCGAAGTCGCCGCCCATCCACATCCGATCGTTCCCCTCACACTCTCGCGTTGCGAGACAGTGGTTAGACCGGGCGTCACTGAACAAAAATCGACATCGGGTCGTGCTATATATGAGCTGAACTCACATAAGGCGCCCCGCATGGCCGACCGACTGCCGCCGCTCTTCACCCTGCGCGCCTTCGAGGCCGTGGCGCGGCTGGGGTCGGTGACCCGCGCCGCCGCCGAACTGGGCCGCACCCACGGCGCGGTCAGCAAGCAGCTGCGCGCCCTGCACGCCGACGCCGGCCTGCCGCTGTTCGACAAAGTGGGGACCGGCCTGAGGGCCAATGCCGCCGGCCGCCAGCTGGCCGCAGCGGTCGCCGCCGCCTTCGACGGCCTGGCGGACAGCTACGCCACCGTCGTGCGCGAGGCGCGCTCCCCGGCCCTGCATGTGGCCTGCAGCGCCACCTTCGCCATGGGCTGGCTGGTGCCGCACCTGGCGGAGTTCGCCCGGGCGCACCCGGAAGTCCGGATCCGCCTGTCCATGACCTCGGCGCGGGAGATGCGCGACGAGCGCGACGCCGACCTGGTGGTGCTGTGGGACCGCAGCGCCTATCCCGCGCAGGATCAGGCCCGCGCCATCCGGCTGGCCGACGCCCGCTTCGGGGTGGTGGCGGCGCCGGACTACCCTGTCGCGCGCAACGACGACGGCAGCCTCTCCGCCGACTGCCGCATCGTCCACGACCATACCTCCAGCGCCTGGGACCGCTGGACGGCGCTGAGCGGGATCGCCGTCGCCGCGCCCCGGACGCTGTCGTTCCCCCACACCCACCTGTGCCTGGGCGCGGCGGTCGCCGGGATGGGGATCGCCATGGCCGAGCGCCGGCTGGCGGCCGCCGACCTGGCCGCCGGCCGCCTGGTCCAGGTCACCGGCTTCACCGCCTTCCCGCACGGCTTCGCGGCCATCCCGCACCGCACCCGCCCGCCCTCACCCCAGTCGCGCCTGTTCCTGGACTGGCTGGCGGCGGCGTTGCAGGCGGACGGGTGAGCGCGGCGGGCGCATCGAAAGCCTTCCTCCTCGATGGAGGAGGGTTGGGTGGTGGTGTGGCCACAGCGGCGGTGCAAACAGCCCGGGTGGGTGCCGGCGCCTTCCAGCGCCCCTCGCCCCATCGCCGTGCGCACACCACCATCCCCGCCCTTCCTCCATCGAGGAGGAAGGGAGCCAATCCCGAACCTTCCCTAAGGGTCGACCCGCGCCTCGGCGTAGCCGCTCAGCACTTCGACGCCGTTCTGGTTGACGGTCTTGACGTCGAACTCGGCGATCTTCGCCCCGTCCTTGTCGCCGATCGCCTTCAGGGTGGCCGTGGAGTCCAGGGTGTCGCCGGGCCAGACCTGGCTGGTGAAGCGCACGCCGTACTTGGTCAGCCGCGCGTCGCCGACATAGTCGGTCAGCATCTTGCCGGTCATGCCCATGGTCAGCATCCCGTGCGCGAAGACGCTGGGATAGCCGGCCACCTTGGTGGTGAACACCTCGTCGGTGTGCAGCGGGTTGTAGTCGCCGGATGCGCCCGCGTACTGCACGATCTGGGTGCGGCTGAGATCGTCGACCAGGCGCGCGGTGTGGGTTTCGCCCACCTTCAGCTGGCTTGCGCTCAACGCCATCTCAGGCCTCCTGCTTGCTGTCGGCGGGCTGTTCGACCGGGCGCTCGGTGCGCACGCCGACGCCGCGGGCGGTGACCACCAGCTCGCCCTTCTGGTCGCGGTATTCGGTGACGCTCTCGGAGAACACCAGCTTGCCGGAGCGGCGGCCCTCCTTCTCCCAGGTCTTGCCGGGCTTGGTCTCCGAGGTCAGCACGTCGCCGGCCCGCAGCGGCCGGTGGTACTCGTAGTGCTGCTCGGCGTGCAGGCCGCCGCCATTGCCGCCGCCTCCCCCGCCGCCCGCGCTCGCCACCCGGCCGGTGGGGTTCTTGCCGGAGCCGAACCAGGGCTGGCCGATCTTCGGGCGCAGCACATAGTTCGGATCGAACTGGGCGCTGGCCTGGACGAAGGTGGGCGGGGCGATGATGCCGCCGGCCTCGGTGGCCTTGGCGGCCTCCTCGTCGGTGTAGACGACGTTCTCGTCGCCGATCGAGCGGGCGAACAGCAGGATGTGTCCCGCCTCGACGGGGAATTTCTTGGCGGCCATGGCGCTCCCTCGGTTTCGGGCGGCGTCTTCGGCGCCGCGTCCGCCAAGTGAGCGGGTCCGGGCCCCTCTCGTCAATCGGCCTTCGCCGCCTCATGGGTGATCTGGCCGCCCAGCAGGGTCGCCCGCACCCGCTCGGCCCGGGGATCGGCGAGCACCTCGCCCAGGCCTCCCGCCAGCAGGCAGAGGTCGGCCGAGACCCCGACCACGATCCGCCGCGCGGGCCCGCCAGGGTCGGCCGGATCGCCGAGGTAGAGGCCCAGGGCCGCGGCCGGCGCCAGACGTTCCACGCCGCCCAGGACCCGGCCGCCCCCGCTGCGTCGGTCGATCGCGCTCGCCATCGCCTGCCAGGGGTCAGGCGTCGCATAGGGCGCGTCGGAACTGCCGGCGACCGGAACCCCCGCCGCCGTGAGGCTCGCACAGCGATAGAGGTCGGCCTGTTCGCCCAGATCGACCTGCGCCGCATAGCGGTCGCCCCGCTCGTGGATGAAGGCCGACTGCGTGACCACGGTCAGGCCCAGGGCGCGGAGCTGCGGGATCGCCGCCGCCGGGATCACCCCGCCATGCTCGATCCGGTCGCCCCGCCCCGCGCCGGCGGCATCGAAGGCGGCCAGGGTCAGCGCCAGCTCCCCCGCGGTGACGCAATGCACCGCCACCCGCCGGCCCCAGGCCCGCGCCAGGGCGATGCGGCCGATGAAGTCGTCCAGGTCGATCAGCGCGTGGTCGTCCAGCAGCACCTTGACCGGCCCCACCGCGAACGCCCCGTCCGCCGGCGCCGTCAGCGGACCGCCGCTCATCAGGGTCAGCCGCTGCGGCAGGACGCCCCGCCGCGCGGCCTGCGCCAGCCGCCCGGCGGCGTCGGCGTCGGTGGTGACGCTGGCGTCGGTCAGGGCCGTGACGCCATAGCCTGCCAGCCGTCGGCCGATGGCGTCCAGGCGCGGCGGCTCGGCCCCGATCCGCGCGCGCAGCCAGGCGTCGCCGCGCCAGATCCGCCCGGTCGCCGCCCCCGCCGCATCGCGCTCCAGCACCGCGGCGCCGTCGTCCAGGCCCTCCAGCGCCAGGCTGTTCAGCATCCACAGCGACCCGGTCTGGTGCTGCACGCGCAGCCGGTGGCGCGGCGCGAGCGCGTCCAGGTCGCGCCGGGTCAGGTCGCCGGCCATGGTCTCGTGGTAGCCCTGCACCCGGATCCAGGCGCCCGGCCGCCGCGCCACCACCGCCGCGTCGATCCGCGCCGCCAGGCCCGCCGCGGAGGTCACCCCATCCAGGACCACCGACTCGGCCTGCGCCGCCAGGGCGAACAGGTGGATGTGGTGGTCGCAGAGCCCCGGGATCAGCGCCCCGCCACGGCCGTCCAGCTCCTGGGTCGCGCGCCCCAGCCGCGGTCCGATCTCGGCGATCCGGCCGTCCGCGATCCGCACGTCCAGCCCGGCGCGGCCTTCCACCTCGACGTCGCGGATCGTCAGGGTCATGCCGCGCGCCGGAGCCCACAGACGCTGGCCGCCCCCGCCGCCGACCGCGCCAGGGCCACGTCGACCAGCACCCCGCCGCCCGCCTCCAGGCCCCGCAGCGCCCCGATCGCCGCCGCCAGCCCGGTCACCGGATCGGCCAGGGCGTCGCCCAGGAACCGCGGCTCGCCGGCCGCCGTCCAGCCGACCAGCCCGCCGACCGCAGCCGCGTCGTCGCCGAACGCCACCCGCGAGGCCGCCGCCCCGGTCCAGCCGTAGCCGGTGACCGCCACCCAGACGAGGCCGGGATTGGCCGCGAACACCGCCGCCGGGTCCAGCCCCAGCCCGGCGAAGGCGCGGCGCCGCGCGCTGGTGATCAGCACGTCGGCGGCCAGGATATCGTCCCGCAGCCGCGCCTGCCCGGCCGGCGCCGTCAGGTCGAGGCTCAGGTGGCGCTTGCCGCCGTTCAGCCGTCGGAAGAACTCGGGCGTCGAGGTCCGGGTCGGGTCGGGCCGCCGGACGCTCTCCACCTTCACCACCGTGGCCCCCGCCGCCGCCAGGATCGCCCCGCACATCGGCCCGGCCCACAGGGCGGAGAGATCCACCACCTTCGGCGCGCCGCGCCGCCCGCTCGCCGCCCCGAGCGCCAGCAGCGGCGCGTCCAGGCTGTCGCAGACCACCTCGCCCACCGCCCCGGCCGGCAGGCCCAGCAGGTCGGCGCCGGCCACCAGCTCCACGCGGGTGTGACGCCCGGCGTGGGCGGCGATGGCGGCCCACGGCGCGGCCCCGAACTCGCAGCCCAGCCAGGCCGGGATCAGCGCGCGGTCCTCCTCCCGCGCCAGGTTGGCGACCATCCAGCCGTCGGCGGCGCGGAACAGGCGGCAGGCCCCGTTGGGCGACGCCAGGCCCGGCGGGTTCAGCGCCAGCTGGCCCGCGCGGTCGAGCACGCTCAGCGCCGCCACATCCACCCGCCGCCCCAGCCGCGCGGTCAGCGCCGCGAGCTCGGCGCCCTGCTGGTCCAGCGCGGTGGCGATCGGGCTCATTGGGCAACCGCGTCGACCAGGCCCCAGACCAGGGCGGTGCGCAGGTCGATGTCCGCGCCGGAGATGGCCATGTAGCAGGCCCGCCGCCGGCCGATCCGCCGCGGGATCGTCGCCGTGCCGCCGGCCCCGGGGAGCAGGCCCATGGACACCTCCGGCAGCCGGAACACCGCCCCGGGCCGCGCCGTCACCCGCGCCGCCGCCGCCGGAACCTCGATCCCCGCTCCGACGCAGGCGCCATGCAGCTGGGCGGTGAGCCGTGCGCCCAGAGCGCGGACCAGCCGGGCCGGCGCGCGCAGGGTGCGGATCAGGTGCGCCTGGCCCGGATCGCCTGCCCGGCCGAACTCGTCCAGGTCGCCCCCGGCGCTGAACGCCGGCCCGGCCCCGGTCAGCACCACCGGCGGCGCGTCGGGATGCTCCGCCGCAAACGCCAGCGCCTCGGCCAGTTCGTCGCGCATGCGGGCGTCGAAGGCGTTGCGCGCCGACGGCCGGTTGAGGCGGATCTCCAGCCCGCCGCGCGCCTCTGCGATCAACACCCGTGGCCCGTCGTCGACCCGCGCCCGCACCGGCGTCGCCGCCCGCCAGGCCTGGAACCCAGCCGCGCCCAGCAGCATGGAATAGGCCAGCGACTCGGCCACCAGCGCCTGGTCGAAGGAGACCTGCAGGCTGGCCCGCAGCACCTGCGCCGCCACCGCCGCGGCCACCGGCTGGGCCGCCACCGCGGCCGCCAGCTCGGCGAGCGTGGCGTCCATCTGGCCTGCCGGCACGCCCACCCAGGGCCCCGGCGCCGCGGGGTCGGTGCTGAGCAGGATGTCGAACGCCTCCAGCGCCCCGCCCGGGACCGCTCCGCCGCGATGCACGCCGATTTGCACGACCCCGGCCCCGGCCCCGACAGCCGTCGCCGCGCCGCCGCGCTCGAACTCGGTCACCGCCAGGCCGGCGCCGCCCAAGCCGATCAGCTCGGCCAGTATCCCGGCGGCGGGTTCGGGGGTCACACGACGCCTCCGCGGGGCGCTCAGCCGGCGGCCGGCTTCGTCGGGCCCGCCATCTCGGCTTTCAGCTGCCGTCGCAGCAGCTTGCCGGTGTCGTTATAGGGCAGGGCGTCGCGGAACGCCCAGACTTCCGGGGTCTTGGTGGAGCGCAGCCGGGCCCGCACCCAGGCCGCCAGCTCCTCGGCCGCCGGCGCGCCGTCCTTGCCGACGATGGCCGCCGCCACCTGCTCGCCCCAGTGGTCGTCGGGCAGGCCCAGCACGGCGACGTCCGCTACGCCGGGATGGGCGCGCAGCACGTCCTCGATCTCGCCCGGCGAGATGTTCTCGCCACCGCGCACGATCACGTCGTCCAGCCGGCCCTCGACGAACAGATAGCCGGCCTCGTCCATCCAGCCGCCGTCGTTGGTGGCGAACCAGCCATCGTCCTGCACGACCTTCTTGTGGGTGTATTCGCCCGACACCTGTTCGCCGCGGACGTAGATCTCACCCGACTGGTTCGGCCCCAGCAGCCTGCCGTCCGGATCGCGAATCTCCAGCTCCAGCGCCGGCAGCGGCCGGCCCACCGAGCCCAGGCGGCGGCGCACCGCCGCGTCGGTCGAGGCGATTGCCGCGCGATGATCCTCCGGCCCCAGCACCGCCACCGTCGAGCTGGTCTCGGTCAGGCCGTAGGCGTTGACGAAGTCCACGTGCGGCAGCACCCGCAGCGCCCGCTCGATCACCGGCCCCGGCATCCGCCCGCCGCCGTACGACAGCACCTTGAGCGCCGGCAGCGTCAGGCCGCGCGCCTCCAGGATGTCCAGCACCGTGCCCAGCATGGTCGGCACCACCATGGCATGGGTGATCGCCTCGGCCGCCGCCGCCTCGACCCAGGTCTCCGGCGTGAAGGCCTCCAGGTGCACGATCCGCCGGCCGCCGTAGACCCCGGTCAGCAGGGCCGAGATCCCGGCAATGTGGTAGGGCGGCACGCTGACCAGGGCGGCCTCGTCCTCGTCCGAGCCCAGGAACTCGACCGTGGAGATCACATAGGAGGTCAGGTTCCCGTGCCGCAGGATCGCCGCCTTGGGCTCGCCGGTGGTGCCGCTGGTGAACAGCAGCACGGCGATGTCGGGCTCGGCGTACGCCAACTCCGTCTCGCGGTGGGCAGGGTCCAGGCAGGCCGCCTCGAACGCCGTCATCGCCACCACCGTGACGCCGGCGCAGGCCTTCAGCCGCGGGATCATGTCGTCGTCGACGATGGCCACGGACGGCGCGGTGCGGGCCAGCAGCCGGTTGAGGTCGGCGTCCGGCAGGCGGTAGTTCAGCGGCGCGAACGGCTTGGCCAGCAGCCCGCTGGCGAACAGCGCCACCGGCAGGACCGGCCCGTTCAGCCCCAGGAAGGCCACGGTGTCGCCGCCGCGTTCCGCCAGCCACGCCGCGCCGCCGCGCGCCCGGGCCCGCAGCTCATGGAACGTCAGCCCGTCCGCGCGCGGCCCCAGCGCCAGGCGATCGGGAATGGCGTCCGCCGCCATGTCGAGAAGCAGGGTCGTGTGCATCAGTCGGACGACGGCAGCGCCTTGGCGTCCTTGCGCGCCAGCGCCTTGCCGCCCACCGACAGCGAGCCGTCGCCCGCCTTGCTGGCCAGCACTTCCAGGCCGCTGTCGGCGTCGAAATAGCGCTTGCCGGCCGCGGTGCCGGCCGCGTGCTCGGTGGCCGGCGCGGCGCCCTCGACCCGCTCGGCCGCAAAGGCGATCAGCGGCTGGCCGCCGCATTCCAGGCTGACCGGCGCGGAGGGCGGCCGCACGATCACCACTTCGGTGCTGCAGACGGCGCTGCGCCAGCGCGACCCAGGCTTCAATTCCATCGCTATGTCTCTCGTTCGGCGTCAGATTCGACCCTATCCCAGTCGACGCGGGACGGAGAGTCCACTTCGAAGATCGGGTTCCCAAGGGGGAGCTGGATTTATCCAGCCCAAGGCGCTCTGCTGGCCCATGTGGAGACGCCCCTTGACCCCGCGCAGGCCGCCAAGGCCCCGCCGATCGCCGTCGTCGTGCTGGCCGGGGGCGAGGGCCGCCGGATGGGCGGAGCCAAGCCGCTCCGCCGGCTCGGGGACACGACCCTGGTGGCCCACGCGCTGGCGCTGGCCCGGACGTGGTCGGCGCAGGTCGCCGTCGCCGTGCGCGACGCGGCGCAGGTGGGGGACGAGGTCGACGCGCCGCTGATCCTCGACGATCCGGCCCTCGCCGGGCCGCTGGCCGGCCTGGCCTCGGCGTTCGGGTTCGCCAACCAGATCGGGGCCGCCCGGCTGCTCACCCTGCCCTGCGACGCCCCCGCCCTGCCCAGCGATCTGCTGGCCCGGCTGGCGCGCGGCCTGTCGAGCGAGACGCTGGTGGCGGTGGCGGCCAGCGGTGGCGTCCTGCAGCCGGTCTGCGCCCTGTGGCGGGTGCAGGCCGCGGCCCGCCTGCCGGCCTATCTCGCCACCGGCCGCCGCGCGCTCGGCGGCTTCGCGGCCCACTGCGGCATGGCGACCGTCGACTGGCCCGCGGGCGACATCGACCCCTTCGCCAACGCCAACACGCCGGAGGAACTGGCGGCCCTGCAACCGCCTGTTTGAGCCGGCCGCGCCACATCCGGCTCGACAAGCCCGGCCGGTTCGACAACGCTCCGCCGTCATCGCCGCCTGGGAGCCACCGCCATGCTGACCGTCCACCACCTCGGCGTCTCGCAGTCCGAGCGCATCGTCTGGCTCTGCGAGGAGCTGGCGATACCCTACGAGCTGAAGATCTACGACCGCGATCCCCAGACCCGCCTGGGCCCCCCGGAATACAAGGCCCTGCACCCGCTGGGCACGGCGCCGATCATCACCGACGGCGATGTGGTGCTGCCGGAGTCCGGGGCGATCATCGAATATATCATCGGCAAGTACGGCGAAGGC
Organism: Phenylobacterium sp.; assembly: GCF_025351295.1. GTDB lineage: Bacteria > Pseudomonadota > Alphaproteobacteria > Caulobacterales > Caulobacteraceae > Phenylobacterium. The sequence goes on along the minus strand of NZ_JANXWD010000028.1, from coordinate 25,197 downwards.
CGGCTGGCGGTCGGGCCCGAGGCGCCGAATTTCGCCGACTACCTGTTCTGGTTCCACTTCGCCAACGGCTCGCTGATGCCCAGCCAGATGATGGCCCTGGTCGCCGCGGCCATGGGCGGCGGCGACACCGAGAGCCCGCGCGCCCAGATGATGCGCGAGCGCAGCGAGACCCGCTGGGGCCTGGTCGAGGACCGCCTCGGCCAGTCGCCCTACCTGGCCGGCCCGGAGTTCACCGCCGCCGACATCATCATGGTCTTCACCCTGACCACCATGCGCTACTTCGTGCCCCGCGACCTGAGCGGCCTCCCCAACACCCTGGCCTACCTCCAGCGCATCGCCGCCCGTCCCGCCTACCGGCGCGCCATGGCCAAGGGCGACCCGACCATGACCCTGCTGCTGACCTGACGCCGTCGAACGGGAGGCGCGCTTGGCCGACGTGATCGTGGTTGGCGCGATGCCCGCCGCCGCCAGCATCGTCGTGAGGACCAGCCGATTGGTGGCGTTGTCCTCGGCCGCGAGCACCTTGAGGCGCTCGGCCCCATCGATCTGCTCAGGCGCCGGGTCCTCGGGCGCGGCCCGTTCCAGGGGCAGTCTGAAGGTGAAGGTCGAGCCCTGGCCGGGCGCGCTGGCCACCTTGATGACGCCGCCCATCTGGCCGGGCAGGTGGTCAGTTTCTTCACGCAACCCCCCCCCGGGGCCCGCATTGAATTCCCAAAACCCAAGCTCGGGAAAATCCCGCAAGCGCGCCTAACCCTGGTATCCGCAGCGCGTTTGAGAACCCATAAGACCCCGCGCCGCGAACCCGGCACGCCTGAAGCCTGCCCTTTCCACCCCCCGCTCTTCAGCCGGCCTGCGCCGGCTTCGGCGCGCGGTCCGGCTTTCCCGTCGACGCGAAAGAAGAGGCGCGGAGCCTTGACATTGCGCAGGTTATGTTCTACTTTTGTTCCAATGCACCCCGCGGTCCTCACGCCTGAACGCATCGACGCCATGCTGTCCTGCACGGCCGAGATCTGCATGGCCGGCGTCGAGGAGGCCGGGGCGCGACTGAAGGCCGCGCCGGATGCCGAGGCCTTCGAGCGCACCGGCCGCACGCTCAACACCGTGTGCCGCAACCTGCGCCAGATCATCGCGATGAAGCTGCGCTTCGACCGCGAGCAGGCCGGAATCGCCGTCGAGCGCCGCCACGCGGCCGAGGTCGAGCACCAGGACGCCGAACGCGTCCGCAATACCGCCGTCATCCGCCACCGCGGGCAGGTGCGCCGCCACTTCCAGCGCGTCCTGTGGGCCGAATACGAGCCCGACGACGCCCAGGAGGTCTTCAACGACCTGGACGACCGGCTCGGCGACCTCGCCGAGGACGCGGCGTTCCTCGACACCCCCATCGAGATCCTGATCGCGCGCCTGGCCGAGGAACTCGACCTGGTCCCGGCCGAGGCCGGCGCGCCAGAGGATGAGGCCGCCGCTCCGCCCGTCCCCGCGATGGCCGAAGAGGCTTCAGCACCGGACGAAGAGACGCCGGCCGAGGCCCCCGATCCGGTCGAGACCATCCCGCCGCCATCGCTCGAAGCGGCCCCGCCGCCCGAGCCGGCCCCGCCCGACCCGCCCCCGCCAGACCCGCCGCCACCCGAGCCCCCGCCTGAGCCCTACCTCATGCCCTGGGAACGCGGCATCCGTGATCCCCGCGGCAGCTTCGGCTGGATGTCATAACCCCCCAACCGTCATCCCGCGGCTGGGCCGCGGGACCCATGCTCGCCTCAACACCACCCCCCCGGCGCGCTCCGCCGCGGGACCTTCCCGCACGTCCGCGCTGAGAAGACGGCCGGCCGCGGTCGCTCGTTCAGTTCGCGACCGTTTCCGCCGGGTCCTCGTCCACGAACAGCACCTCGTTGAGCGCATCCAGCAGGCCGGCCAGGGTGATCGGCTTTTCCAGGTGGCGGTCGGCGCCGGCCGCGCGGCTGGCGGCGACATGCTCGGGCAGCGCGTTGGCGGTCAGCATGATCACCGGCGTGGCCGCGGCGCCCCGGGCCGCCTCGTCCCGACGGATGTGGCGGGTGGCCTCCAGCCCGTCCATCACCGGCATCTGCATGTCCATCAGCACCACGTCGAACGGACCCGCCGCCAGCGCCGCCAGCGCCTCGGCCCCGTCCACGACGCTGGTCACCTCGGCCAGGCCGTCCAGCATCAACTCCACGACCTTGCGGTTGGTGGGGTGGTCGTCGGCCAGCAGCACGCGCAGCGACCGGTCCGGCGCCTCGGCCAGCCGCGGGGCCTCGGGCCCGGCGATCGCCTGCGCCGGCGCCAGCGGCAGGTCGAACCAGAACGTCGCCCCCTCGCCCTCGTGGCCCTCGGCGTCCAGCACCCCGCCCATCAGCTCGGTCAGCTGGCGCGAGATGGTCATCCCCAGGCCGGTGCCGCCGAACCGCCGGGTGATCGAGCCGTCGGCCTGGTGGAAGCGACCGAACAGCTGCTCCTTCATCTCCGGCTTGAAGCCGATGCCGGTGTCGCGGACCGTCAGGCGCACGCGGCCCGCGGGCCCGGCCCCCGCCGTCAGCACGACCGAGCCCTTCTGCGTGAACTTCACCGCGTTCGACAGCAGGTTCAGCAACACCTGGCGGATCCGGTAGGGGTCGCCCTCGAAGGCGCGGTCCACCTCGGCGGCCACGTGCATCTTCAGCGCCACCCCCTTCTCGTCGGCCTGCAGCCGGGCCAGGGCCGCGGTCGAGCGGATCAGGTCGCCCATGTCGAAGACCGTGGTCTCCAGGGTTACCCGGCCGGCCTCGATGCGCGCCAGGTCCAGGATGTCGGTGAGCAGACGCTCCAGCGTCGCCCCCGACGAGGCGATGATCTCGACCAGCTCCCGGGCCTTGGGGTCCAGGTTGGCGCGGGCCAGCAGGTCGGCGCCGGCGACGATGCCGTTCAGCGGCGTGCGGATCTCGTGGCTCATGTTGGCCAGGAACTCGCTCTTGGCCAGGTTGGCGTTCTCCGCCTCGGCCAGGGCGCTGCGCAGCGCCAGGGCGGCCTCGCGCCGCTCGGTGACGTCCTCGCCCAGGGTCACCAGGTGCAGCGGCTGGTCGCCGTCATAGGTGGCGAACTTCTTGGTGGTGAAATAGCGCACCCCGTCGCGGGTGGTGATCGGCTCCTCTTCGGAGACCTGCATCCGGCGCGACGCGATGACCTCCGCATCCTCGTCGGCGAACCCCTGGGCCTCGTTGGCGGGGAACAGCTCGAAGGCGTCGCGGCCGACCCACTCGGCGCTGGAGAGGCCGAACGCCTCCTCGGCCGCGCGGTTGATCAGCACATAACGGCCGTCCCGCGCGCGCTTGACCAGGATCGGGTTGGGCAGCAGGCGCACCAGGGTGTCGAGGAAGGCTTCGGACTCCATGACCGAGGAGATGTCGCGCGAGACCGCCAGCAGCTGCACGATCTCGCCGCCGCGGTCGCGCACCGGCGACATCACCGTCTCCAACCACAGCCGGCGGCCGGTATTGGTCACGCAGAGTCCCCGGAACGAGCCGACCCGGCCCTTGGCCGCCGCGGCGATGGCGTCCTGCATCGGGCCGCGGCTCTCGGGCGGCCACAGCAGCGGCCAGGACATCCCGCGGATTTCGTCGAGGCCGATCTCGGCCATCGCCACGCCCGCCGGATTCAGATGGACGATCTCGCCGGCGGGGGTCAGGACCCGGGCGCACTCCGGCCAGGCGTCCAGAACCGCCTCGAGGTCCACGGACCCGAAAACCGGAGCTCGGGCCGCCGTCTCTTCCGCCGCCACGAATGTCCCCTTCCACGCCCCGCGTGCGTAGGTTGGGATTGGGGCACAGATTTCCAAACGATTTGACAAGGCCGGGCCGGATTCACGCTGCGGCGTCGTGAACCGGCACGACACGACCACTCGGCCCTTGCGGGCGCCGCGGGCGACCGGCCAAGGTCTACGCGACACCGGGACGTCAGAAGCGCCGGGATCGGGGAAGCGTCATGGCTGAGATTTCGCGGCGCGCGTTCGGCGCCTTCACCCTCGCGGGGATCGCCGCCCAGGCCCACGCCAAGGCGCCGGCGCCGGCGGTCAAGCCGGCCTGGCCCGACGCCACCGAGACCGCCGCCATGATCCGCGCCGGGCAGGTCTCGGCCCTGGAGGTCGTGCAAGGCGCCATCGACCGGGCCGAGAGGCTGCAGCCGAAGCTGAACTTCCTGGTCGCCTCCGACTTCGACCGCGCCCTGGCCCGCGCCAGGGCCGGCGGCCAGACCGGCCCGTTCGCCGGCGTACCCTTCCTGATCAAGGACCTGGACGACGTCACCGGCCTGCCCACCCGGTCCGGCTCGCGCGCCATGCTGGCCATGCCGCCGGCGGCCCGGCAGTCGCCGCTGGTCGACGCCTTCGCCCGCGCCGGGGTCGACGTCATCGGCAAGTCCGCGACGCCCGAGTACGGCTTCCTGCCGACCACCGAGCCCACGGCCTTCGGCCCGACGCGCAATCCCTGGGATCCCACACGCTCGTCCGGCGGCTCATCGGGCGGCGCGGCGGTGGCGACGGCGGCCGGCATCGTGCCCTTCGCGCACGCCAGCGACGGCGGCGGCTCGATCCGCATCCCGGCCTCCTGCTGCGGCCTGTTCGGCCTGAAGCCCTCGCGCGGCCGCATGGTCGGGACCCGTGCGCAGACCCGGATCTCCGACCTGGGGGTGGAGCATGTGCTGACCCGCAGCGTCCGCGACTCCGCGGCGATGTTCGCGCTGATCGAAGATACCGGTCCCGGGTCGCAGCACCCGCCAGTCGGGCTGGTCACGGCGCCGCTCAAGACCTCCCTGCGCGTGGGCCTGCTGATCGACGGCGGGGCTGGCAAGCCGCCCTCGCCGGAGGTGCGCGCCGCCACGGAGCGTTCCGCCAGGCTGCTGGAAAGCCTCGGCCACAAGGTCACGCCCACCGCCTGGCCGATGGGCCCGGAGTTCATCGACGACTTCCTGCGGCTCTGGGCCTCGGGCGCCGCCGACCTCAGCCGCGCGGTGGGCCAGATGCTGGGCCACGCGCCGACCGCCGACACCCTGGAGGCCTTCACCCTGGGCATGGCGCAGAAGGCCGCCCGGGCGGCGTCGGACGCCCTGCCCCAGGCCCTGCAGCGCCTGCAGGCCGCCGCAATGGCCTACGATCCCTGGTTCGTCGGCCACCAGTTCGACGTGATCGTGTCGCCGGTGCTGGCCGCCCCCCCGCCGCCGCTGGGCTACGTCGGTCCGGACGTTCCGTTCGACACCCTGATCCAGCGGCTGACCGATTATGTGGGCTACACCACCTACCACAACGTGGTCGGCGCCCCGGCCATGAGCGTGCCGCTCAACTGGACCGACGCCGGCCTGCCGGTCGGGACCATGGTCGCCGCCCGGGTCGGCGCCGAGGGCCTGCTGTTCCAGCTCGCCTACCAGTTGGAAACCGCGCGGCCCTGGGCGGACAGGGCGCCGCCGGTGCGTGCCTGAAGCCCTTCCTGTCCCGCCGTCGGCGGGAGAGAAAGGGCTCTAAGCCGCCAACCCCTGCAGCCGCGCGGCGATCTCGCGCACCCGCTCGGGGCCGCCCAGCAGCTGGCGGTTCTGGCCGATGCGCTTGAACCAGTAGTGCAGGCCCAGGAGGTCGGTCATGCCGATGCCGCCGTGTACCTCGGTCGAGGTGCGGGCGACGAAGCGGCCGATCTCCGAGAGGTGGGCCTTGGCGTGGGCGGCCATCAGCGGCGCCTCGTCCGGCGCGTGGTCGAAGGCGTAGGCGGCGTACCAGACCAGGGCGCGGGCCGGCTCCAGCTCCGCGGCCATCTCGGCGCACAGGTGCTTCACGGCCTGGAACGAGCCGATGGTGCGGCCGAACTGCTTGCGCTCCTTGGCGTAGGCGACGGCCCTGTCCAGCATCGTCTGCGCCGCGCCCAGGGTATCGGCCGCCAGCATCACCCAGGCCGCGTCGCGCAGCCGGCCCAGCGCCTGGTTCGAGGCCAGGGGTTCGGCCGGGGTGTCCTTGAAGGTCAGCTCGGCGATCCGCCGCGTGGCGTCGAGGCTGGGCATCGGCTCGGCGCTCCCGGCGCTCTGCGCCAGGTGCAGGCCGCCGGTCCGGTCGGCCACGATCAGCAGGTCGGCGCCGGACGCATCCAGGGCGAACAGCGCCTTGCCGGTCAGCCGTCCGTCGCTGGCGATGACCCCCGCGCCTTCCCGCGCCCCGGCGATGGGCTCCGAGATCGCCACGCCGGCGGTCGCCTCGCCCGAGGCCAGCTTCGGCAGCCAATGCGCCTGCTGTTCCGCCGATCCGCCCAGCGCCAGCGCCAGCGGCGCCAGCACCGCCGACCCCAGGAACGGGGTCGGCGCCACGACGCGTCCCAGCGCCTCGGCCGCCAGCATCGCCTCCACCAGCCCCAGGCCCAGCCCGCCATGCTCCTCGGCGATCATCAGCCCGGGCAGGCCCAGCTCCGCAAGCCCGGCCCAGATGTCGGGCGCGGAACATTCGTCCCGGTCGGCGAACCGGCGCACCCGCTCCAGCGGCGACAGGTCGGCCAGCGCCCGGTTCAGGCTGTCCTGAAGCATCGTCTGGTCTTCGGAGAGCGCGAACCTCATGCCGCCACCGTCTTCGGCTCGCGGGGCATGCCCAGGCCGCGCTCGGAGATGATGTTCTTCTGGATCTGCGCGGTGCCGCCGCCGATGATCAGGCCCAGGTCGAACATGTAGTTCCGCTGCCAATTGCCCTTGGCCCGCAGGTGCGGCCCGTCGTGGTAGAGGATGCCCAGCTCGCCCAGGGCGTCGATGGCCAGCGCCGCCACCTGGTGGTTCAGCTCGCAGCCCTGCAGCTTGACCACCATCCGCGCCAGGCCCGCGGTGTCGTCGGTCAGGGTGCGCAGGCCGTTGAACTTCATCGAGAACACCCGGGCCTGCAGCTGCATCAGCCGATCGCGGAACACCGGGTTGTCGATGATCCGCTGCCCGTCGACCGTCTCGCGCGTCATCAGCTCGATCAGCGCCTTCAGCCGCGCCTCGGTGGCGTTGGGGTCGCCCAGCATGCCGCGCTCGTGCTTCAGCGTCGTGTTGGCCACGAACCAGCCCCGGCCCCGCCCGCCGACCACATTGGCCTTGGGCACCCGCACGTCGGTGAAGAACACCTCGTTGAACTCGGCCGAGCCGGTCATGGTCTTCAGCGGTCGCACGTCGATGCCCGGCGTCGACATCGGGAACAGGATGTAGGAGATGCCCTCGTGCTTGGCGGCCTGGGGCTCTGTCCGCACCAGGCAGAACATCATCTGGGCCTGGGCCGCGGTGCTGGTCCAGATTTTCGAGCCCGAGATCAGGAAGTCGTCGCCGTCCTCCACCGCCTTGGTCTGCAGGTTGGCGAGGTCCGAGCCGGCGCCGGGCTCGGAATAGCCCTGGCACCAGATGATCTCGCCGCGCAGGGTCGGGCCGATCCAGCGGGTCTTCTGCTCCTCCGAGCCCACCTCCAGCAGGGTCGGCACCAGCATGGCGATCCCCTGCCCGCTCATCCCGCGCGGCGCCCCGGCGGCGATGAATTCCTCGCCGATGATCCGGCCCTTGAGGATGTCGGGTTCCGCGCCATAGCCGCCGTAGGCCTTGGGGATGGTGCGGGCCGCATAGCCGGCGTCGATCAGTAGCGCCTGCCAGGCCTTCGGGTCCTTGGGCGCGCCGCCCTCGTGCGCCCCGGCATGGTCGGCCAGAAAGGCGCGGACCTCGTCGCGGAAGGCGGCCAGTTGCGGCGTGAGCGTCAGGTCCATGGGATCCCCATCGGCATATCTCCACCGACTACCGCATACGTTTCCCTGCGGCACGCAACGCCGCCGTGGGGTGGGCGTTAGGGAAGGCCGGGACGCGTGAGAGCGAGTGGACGATGAAACAACTGTTGCTGACGGGGGCCGCCGCCCTGAGCCTTGCGGCCTGTTCGAGCGGATCGCCCGATCCGATGGTCGGCTTCGGCCCCAATCCTGAGATGAAGGCGCCGCACACCAGCCTGATCCCCAATGTGGGCGTGCCCAAGGTCGTCCACTGGGCGGCCGGCGCCGCGCCCAAGGCGCCGCCGGGGTTCGTGGTCACCCGCTATGCCGAGGGCCTGGACCATCCGCGCTGGCTGCTCGTGCTGCCCAACGGCGACGTGCTGGCGTCCGAGGCGGCCGGGCCGCCCAGCACCGGCGACAAGACCAACACCGGCATCCGCGCCTTGGTGCAGAAGATGCTGATGAAGAAGGTGAAATCCATCGTCCCCAGCCCGGACCGGATCATCCTGCTGCGCGACAGGGACGGTGACGGGATCGCCGAGACCAGGACGGTCTTCGCCCAGGGCCTGAAGAGCCCGTTCGGCATGACGCTCTCGGGCGGCGTGCTCTACGTGGCGAACACCGACGGCGTGGTCAGCTTCCCCTACCGCGACGGCCAGACGCAGGTCACCGGCGTCGGGACCAAGGTGTTCGACCTGCCGGGCCCACCCATCAATCACCACTGGACCAAGAACGTGGTCGCCAGCCCGGACGGGTCGAAGCTGTTCGCCACGGTCGGCTCCAACTCCAACATCGGCGACAACGGCATGGCCGCCGAGCAAGGCCGCGCGGCGATCTGGGTCTACGACATGGCCACCCGCCAGGCGCGGGTCTACGCCAGTGGCCTGCGCAACCCCAACGGCCTCGACTTCGAGCCGACCACGGGGGCGGTCTGGACCGTCGCCAACGAGCGCGACGAGATCGGCAACGACGTGCCGCCCGACTACCTGACCAGCGTCAGGGAAGGCGGCTTCTATGGCTGGCCCTACAGCTACTGGGGCCAGAACGTCGACACGCGGGTCCAGCCCCAGCGCCCCGACCTGGTCGCCAAGGCCATCGCCCCCGACTACGGCCTGGGCCCGCACACCGCCTCGCTGGGCCTGACCTTCTACAAGGCCAGCGCCTTCCCGGCGCAATATCGCGGCGGCGCCTTCGTGGGCCAGCACGGCTCGTGGAACCGCCAGCCGCTGAACGGCTACCGCGTGGTCTTCGTGCCCTTCGCCGGCGGCCGGCCGCAGATGCCCGCCCAGCCGTTCCTCACCGGTTTCCTCAACGCCGACAACAAGATCCAGGGCCGCCCGGTGGGCGTGGCCGTGGACGGCAAGGGGGCCCTGCTGGTCGCCGATGATGTGGGCGGCATGGTCTGGCGCGTGGCGCCGGCGGCTCAGAGCGCGATGCGATAGCGCAGGCCCTCGGCCTCGCCATAGGCGGCGGGCTTGCGGAAGCGGTCGACGAGGACGCCGCCGTTGGCCTCGATCACCCGCTGCGACGCGACGTTGTCCGGGTCGGTGGTCAACTCGACGTAGGGCAGGCCCCTCGCCCGGGCGTCAGGCAGCGCCAGCGCCAGCGCCGCCGTGGCATAGCCGCGTCCCTGCCTCCACGGGACCACGCCATAGCCGATGTGCCCGAGCACGTGCGGCGGCAGATCCGGCGTCCCCGGCTGCCAGCGAAAGCCGACGGTCCCGCAGAACTGGCCGTCCCAGATCCAGCGGTAATAGCCCGGCAGCCGCACCACCTTGGTCCCGTCCGGCAAGATGATCGGCGCGCCCCGGCCCTCCGGATCGTCCTGCGAGGCGACGAAAGCGGCGGCGTCCTCGGCGATGCGCGCCAGTTGCTCGTCAGCGCCGAGCCGGCCACGGACGTTATCCGGCGACCACCCCCGCTTCAGCGCGTCCACATATTGCGGCAGGCCGTCCAGCGACGCCTTCCGAAGCTCGACCGCCGCCACTCAACCCATCCTGAAGACACAGACCTTGTTGCCGTCGAGGTCGCGGAAGTAGGCGCCGTAGAAGTTGTCCATGCGCTGGCCGGGCGGGCCCTCGCAGCTTGCGCCGGCGGCCATCGCGGCGGCGTGGACCTGGTCCACCATCGCCGGCGAGGCCGCCGACAGCGCCACCATCCCGCCGTTGCCGGACGTCGCGGCCTGACCGTCGAAGGGCAAGGTGACGCCCAGCATCGCCCCGCGGCCTGGGCCGCCGTAGTAGAGCGACCGCTCATAGACCAGGGTCCGGCGCCCGCCCAACGGGGCGAGCACCTTGTCGTAGAATCCCTTGGCGCGATCCAGGTCGTTCGTGCCGATGGTGGTGTAGCCGATCATCCCTCAGCCCATGTTGAAGACGCAGACCTTGTTGCCGTCCAGGTCGCGGAAATAGGCGCCGTAGAAGGTCGGCATCCGCTGGCCGGGGGCGCCGTCGCAGGTTCCGCCGGCCGCGACCGCGGCGGCGTGGGCGGCGTCCACCTGCGTCTTGCTGGCGGCCGGCAGGCCGAACATGGTGCCGTTGCCGGAGGTGGCGGGCTGTTCGTCATAGGGCTTGCTGACGGCGATCATGCCGGGCGTGTCCTTGCTACCGTAGAACTGCATGCGGTCGCCGTTGGCGAAGGTGCGCGCGCCGCCGAGGGTGGCCAGGACGGCGTCATAGAACTTGGTCGCGCGGTCGAGGTCGTTGGTGCCGATAGTCGCGTAGCCGATCATGGGTGTCCCCTTCCAAAGGACCCTCAGCCTAGCGGATGACGTGGGCGGAAGCGCAAGCGCTGCGTGACGGAACCGGCGTTCGCGGTCCACTATCGCGCCAACCAGGGAGGCGGGGACGATGCGGGCGCTGTTCGGAGGGATCGTTGCGGGGCTGGCGCTGGGCGCCGGGGCGGCGCAGGCGGAGCTGTCCAGCGCCGTGCGCCACGAGGACCGCGCGGTCGCGGGCCTGGCCCAGCCCGCCCAGATCATCGTCGACCGCTGGGGCATCCCGCACATCTATGCGAAGTCGGCGCGCGATGCCTTCTTCCTCCAGGGCTACAACGCCGCCCGCGACCGGCTCTGGCAGATCGACCTGTGGCGCAAACGCGGCCTGGGCCGGCTCTCCGCCAGCTTCGGCCCGGCCTATGTGGCGCAGGACCGGGCGGCGCGGCTGTTCCTCTATCGTGGCGACATGGCGGCCGAATGGGCGGCCTATGACCCGGGGGCGCGGGAGAGTGTCGAGGCCTTCGCCGCCGGGGTGAACGCCTATGTGGCCGAGGTGCGGGCGGGCCAGCGGCCGCTGCCGGTGGAGTTCCGGCTGACCGGCAGCCAGCCCGAGGCCTGGAACCCCGAGGACATCCTGCGCATCCGCAGCCACGCCCTGGTCTCCAACGTCACCTCCGAAGTGGCCCGGGCGCAGGTGGTCTGCGCCGGTGGCGTCCCGGCCGATGCGCTGCGCCGCAAGCTGGAGCCGGCGCACAGGCTGACCGTGCCCAAGGGCCTCAACCCCTGCGACGTCCCGGCCGGGGTGCTGGACGACTATGTCCTGGCCACCGATCCGGTCAGCTTCGAGGCGCTGGCGTCTAAGCAGGCCGAGGCCGCGCCGCCGCGGCAGCTGGCCCAGGTGATCGACGAGCGCGCCGCCGAGGGCTCCAACAACTGGGTGATCTCCGCCGCGCGCACCGCGACCGGCCGCCCGATCCTGGCCAACGATCCGCACCGGCCGGTGGGCGTGCCGTCGCTGCGCTACATCGCCCACCTGGACGCACCCGGCCTGTCGATCATCGGGGCCGGCGAGCCCGCCCTGCCCGGCGTCTCGCTCGGCCACAACGACCGGACGGCGTTCGGGATCACCATCTTCTACATCGATCAGGAGGACCTCTACGTCTACGAGACCAAGGGGAACACCTACCGTTACAAGGGCGGCTGGGAGCCGATGACGGTGGTCAGGGAGACCATCGGGGTGAAGGGCGAGGCGCCGCGCCAGGTCGAACTGCACTTCACCCGCCACGGCGCCGTGGTGTTCCAGGATGACGCCAAGGGCCGCGCCTTCACGGTGCGCACGGTGTGGACCGAGCCCGGCCTGTCCGGCTACTTCGGCTCGTCGCGGATGTGGCATGCGAAAAACTGGGGCGATTTCCAGACCGCCCGCAACCGCTGGGGCGCCCCGCCGCTGAACCTGGTCTATGCCGACACCTCGGGCGAGGTGGGCTGGTCGGCCGCCGGGCGCACGCCGATCCGGCCCAACTGGGACGGGCTGCTGCCGGTGCCGGGCGACGGCCGCTACGAGTGGGCCGGGTTCATGGCCGACGGCGGCCTGCCCGCCAGCCGCAATCCCGCCGCCGGCTATTTCGCCACCGCCAACGCCATGAACCTGCCGGCCGACTGGAAGGGCATGGTCGGCTACGAGTGGGCCGACCCGACGCGGACCGTCCGCATCCACGAGGTGCTGGACGGCGAGCCGAAAGGAACCCTGGCCGACTCCATGGCCCTGCAGACCGACGCGGTCAGCACCCAGGCGCGCCGCGGCGTGGCCCTGGTCCGCGGCCTGACCTCGGCCGATCCCGGCGTCGCCCGGGCGCTGGGCGTCCTGCAGGGCTGGGACGCCAACGAGGGGGTCGATAGCCAGGCCGCCGCGATCTACGAGATCTGGGTCACCAAGCATCTGGGCGGCGCTGTGGTCGCCGCCGCCGCGCCGCAGGCGGCCAGGGCGCTGCTCGGGCAGAGCTCGCCCGACCCGATCCTGACCTGGCTGGAGGCCGCGCCGCCCGCCGTCCGCGATCCGATCCTGCTCGCCAGCCTGGCCGACGCCGTCGCCGAGGTGACGCAACGCCTCGGACCCGATCCGGCCGGCTGGACCTGGGGCCGGCTGCACCACGCCCGCTTCGTCCCGGCCATCGCCGCGATCGCCGACCCCGGCCTGGCCGCGCAGATGAGCCTTGGCCCGCTCAGGATCCCCGGCTCGGCCTCGACGCCGAGGGCGGCGACCTACAACGCCAAGACCTTCGACCAGATCGCCGGCGCCTCGGTGCGGATGGTGCTGGACGTCGGCGCCTGGGACAACTCCATGGTCATCAACACCCCCGGCCAGTCGGGCGACCCGCTCAGCCCGCACTACCGCGACCTGTTCCCGCTGTGGGCGGCCGGCGCCTACGTCCCGCTGCGGTTCAGCCGGGCGGCGGTGGAGGGGGAGGCGGAGCTGGTGATGGCGCTGACGCCGGCGAATTAGCCCAGGGTCTTGCGGACCCGGACGTTCACGCTGCCGCGGAACTCGGCGCTGCGCTCGTCGGTGTAGTCGAGGCGGCCAAGGTTGCGCGGCCCCACATAGACCTCGCGGATGCGCCGCGCGTTGCGCAGGGTGACGCCGTTCACCTCGACCCGGATCGAGAGATCGGGGCGCGGCTTGTATTCGCCGTACACGACGACCCAGGTCGAGTATTTCTTGGTCTCGATCTCGGCCAGGCGGAAGAACCGCTCGCGGTAGCCGCCGATCGCGTCGATGCCCCAGGTGGCGTTCCACCGCGGCAGGTCCTGGCTGTAGTGGCCCTCCCAGTCGATCGGGTGCTGGCCGGAGATTTCACGCGACCGGCCGGTGATCGGGTCGGTGACCTGGGTGTCGCGCCAGGTGGACTGCAGCTTGAGCTGGGCGGCGCGGATTCCGAACCGCTGGAGCGGCACGGTGAGGCTGGCCTGGATCTCGTCCTTCGTGCCCGGTCCGATGTTGTCGGGACGATCGGCCGCCGCCTGGCCGGTGAGCGGATCGCGGATGATGGCGCCGCGACCATCGCGCGCCGGCCCCCGGTCCACGGTGTCGGTGATGTCGAAATGGCGGACGGTGAGCAGCGCCGCGCCCGCGCCCCAGAACCGACGCTCATAGGCCGCCTCGTACACCCACGCCTGCTGCGGGGTCAGGTCCGGATTGCCGGCCACCACCGTCCCCGTCGAGGCGACGTTCGACGAGGCGACGAAGTCGTCGAAATTCAGCTGGCCGACCTCGCGCTCCACCCGCAGGCGGAACTGGCTCAGGCCGTCCGGCGCCCAGGTGAGGGCCGCGCGGGGCTTCAGGAAATGCAGCGACTTGCGCAGCACCAGATCGCCGTCCGAGGTCACCTGCGAGGCCTCCTGGCGGACCCCGGCCTCCAGGGTCAGCGTCGAGGTCGCCTGCCAGGTGCCGCGCGCGAACACCTCGCCCCGCAGTTCCTCCACCTGCACATTGGCGGCCGGCACCGCGATCGCGCGGCTGTTGACCGTGAGGTCGGTCTTGCTGTCGAGGTGGTTGAAGGCGCCTTCCGCGCCGGTCTCCAGGGTCACGCCCGGCGGACCCCGCAGCCGAAATTGCACGCGGCCGGTGCTCTCGGTGGACTGGCGATCCAGCCGGAAATTGCGGGTCAGGCCCGGCCCCTCGAAATGCACGGTCGTGGTCAGATGGCTGAACTGCTGGAAGCCGGTGGTCTCCAGCCCGACGCGGTCGTTCAGCGGCCGGTTGAACCGTCCGCCGAGTTCGACCTGGCGCTTCTGATTGTCGTCGAACTCATATTCCAGGCCGGCGAGGCTGCGGTAGTGGTCGTAGATCTCGACGGACCCCGGATTGAAGATCAGCGCGCCGTTGAGGTGCGCGTGCCCCCCGAACAGGGGCGTCTCATAGCCGGCCGTGGTGTTGATGCGCGCGCCATAGGAATAGCCGTCGACATGGGAGTGCAGGCGCACCGACCCGTCGGCGTTGTAGCGGAACCGGCTGCCGATCCCGTACTCGTTGTTCGGCAGGATGCCGGTGCCCAGCACCTGGCTGAATTCGGCCGCGCGCCCGCCGGACCAACGCCATTGGCCCTCGAACCGCAGGCTCGGCAGCACCTTGCCGTTGTAGATGAAGAACATGCTGGGCGAGATCGCGCCGCGGAAGCCGGCGGTCTGGCGGCGCACGACATTGGCCAGGATCGTGCGCCCGTCCATGTCGATGCCCGGCGCGCCGCCGCGGATCAGCTCGATCCGCTCCACCGACGCCGCGGGGATGCGCTTCAGGATGTCGTCCAGGCCATCGTTCTTGGACACCGGCGGCTGGCCGTCGATCAGCACATTGCCGCTGGACCCGGCCAGGCCACGGACCACGACGCCCTTGTCGAAGGCGAAGCCGGGCACGCGCAGCACCATGTCGTAGGCGCTGATCGGCTTGGACTCCGCGAAGAATCCCGGCGGATAGGCGATGACGCCCCGATCCGGCCCGGCGGGCGCCGGAGCGGCGGGGACGGCCTGCGCGGCCGCCTGCGGCGCAGCGGCCGCGGCGATCATAATCCATGGGCCCATCTTCGGGGCGTCCCCTCCCGGAGGGGCCAGTGTGACGTACTTCGTACAGCCAAGCTATCGGCGTTCAGTTAGCGCGCCGATCTCCGAGGGATGGGTGCGGGACCAAACCCGTGTTCCCCGCGTCGCGCGGAAGGCAGGGATCAGACCCGCCCGGTCACCGGGATCAGGGCGCCGGTCACGGCCGTGGCGGCCTCGCTGGCCAGGAACAGCATCACCGCCGCCAGGTCGGCCGGCGCGACCCAGGCGGCGGGGTCGGCCTCGGGCATCTCGGCGCGGTTGGCGGGGGTGTCGAGGATCGAGGGCAGCACGGCGTTGACCGTGACGTTGTCGGCCTTCAGCTCCTCCGCCAGGGATTGGGTCAGGGCGTGGACGCCGGCCTTGGAGGCCGCATAGGCGCCCATGCCCAGCGAAGCCTTCAGCGCCGCGGCGGCGCCGACATTGACGATGCGCCCGGCCGCGCTGCGCCGCAGATGCGGGATGGCGGCCTGGCTGGCGTTCATCGCCGTGAGCACGTTCAGCCGGTAGAGCCGCGGCCAGGTGTCGTAGTCGCCGCCCTCCACCTTCTGCCAGGAAAAGCCCCCGGCGATATTGAGCAGGCCGTCCAACCCACCGAACCGCTCCGCCACCGCGTCGATGGCCGCGCCCGTCTGCACCGCGTCGGTCAGGTCGACGCCGGGCAGCACGAGCACGTCCGGACCCACCGGCGAGCCTGCCGGCGCATCCCTGGCGAAGTCGATCAGCGCCAGGCGCGCGCCCTGGCCGACGGCGGCCCTGGCCACCGCCGAGCCCAGGACGCCGAACGCGCCGGTGATCGCCAGGGCGCGTCCGGCCATGCGAACCCCTACAGCCGCTCAACGATGGTGACGTTGGCCAGGCCGCCGCCCTCGCACATGGTCTGCAGGCCGTACTTCTTGCCGCGGGCCTTCAGCGCATAGAGCAGGGTGGTCATCAGCTTGGTGCCGGACGCGCCCAGCGGGTGGCCCAGCGCGATGGCGCCGCCATTGACGTTCACCCGCTCCGGATTGGCGCCCAGCTTCTGGATGAAGGCCACCGGCACCGAGGCGAAGGCCTCGTTGACTTCGAACAGGTCGATGTCGTCGATCGACATGCCGGCCCGCTTCAGCGCCCGTTCGGTGGCCGGGATCGGGGCTTCCAGCATGATCACCGGGTCGTGGCCCAGCAGGGAGAGATGGTGGACCCGGGCCATCGGGGTCAGCCCGTGCTCCTTCAGCGCCCGCTCCGAGACCACCATCACGCCCGAGGCGCCGTCGCAGATCTGGCTGGAGGTCGCCGCGGTGAGCTGGCCGCCCTCCTGGAGCAGCTTCACCGCCCGCATGCCATCCAGGCTGACGTCGAAGCGGATGCCCTCGTCGCTGTCGTGGCGGACGATATTGCCTTCCTTGTCCAGGCCGTCGAGGGCCAGGATCTCGTCCTTGAAGGCCCCGCCCTGGGTGGCGGCGATGGCGCGCTGGTGGCTGTGGTAGCCGAACTCGTCCAGCTGCTCCTTGGTCAGGCCGTACTTGGCGGCGACCATCTCGGCGCCCATGAACTGGCTGAACTGGATGTTGGGATAGCGTTCTTCCATGCGCGGGCTCTTGGGAACCCCCAGGCCTTCCTTGGCCGGGAGGATCACCGACATGCCCATCGGTGCGCGGGTCATGCTCTCGACGCCCGAGGCGATGACGATGTCCATGGTGCCGCTCATGATCGCCTGGGCGGCGAACTGCAGCGCCTGCTGCGAGGAGCCGCACTGGCGGTCCACCGAGGTGGCCGGCACGCTTTCCGGCAGCTTCGACGCCAGGACGGCGTTGCGGCCGATGTTGGTGGACTGCTCGCCGGCCTGGGTAACGCAGCCCATGATCACGTCCTCGACCGCAGCCGGATCGACCCCCGTGCGCACTATCAGCTCGTCCAGCACCGACCCGGCCAGGTCGGCCGGATGCCAGCCCCGCATGCGGCCACCCTTGCGCCCGCCGGCGGTCCGCGTGGCGGCTACGATATAGGCCTCGGCCATGTGATTGCTCCGTTCGTTCGTCCACTTGCGCCACTCAAGGCGCCTCGCCGCAAACCTAGGGGGGCGCCCCTGCGTAAGACAACGCCGCGGCGTTACGCCTTGCGCTCCCGCCCGCGGCGGCAAAGGCAGGGTCGCTACGAAAACGTCGCGGCCAGGATCTTCTCCAGCCACGCCCGGTCCACGCCGTCGAACGCCGCCGGCGCTTCGGAGTCGACGTCGAACACGGCGATCAGCTTTCCCGCCGGGTCAAATACCGGGGCGACGATCTCGCTGGCGGAGCGGCTGTCGCAGGCGATGTGGCCGGGGAAGGCGTGGACGTCCGCCACCACCTGGGTGGTCCGCGTCGCCGCCGCCGCCCCGCACACCCCCCGCCCGAAGGCGATGCGCATGCAGCCGAGGCTGCCCTGGTAGGGGCCGACCACCAGCTCGTCGGGCCGCTCAGGGTCGACCACGTAGAACCCGGTCCAGAAATAGTGGGCGAAGCTGGAGGCCAGCATGGAGGCCACGGTGGCCATCCGCGCGACCCGGTTCGGCTCGCCGTCCAGCACGGCGGCGATCTGCTCGGCAACGGCGGCATAGCGCTCCGCCTTCTCGGCGGGCAGGATGGTTTCGTTGAAGGCTTCGGCCATGGCGTCTGGCTTAGCGTCAGGTCGCGCCTGGACAAAGGCCGCAGGCGCGCATTTTCTGCCCGCCCTGTTCAGCGTCCGGGAGGGTGGAATGCGTCTGGCGGTTCTGGTGACGGCTTTGGCCCTGGCCGCGGGGTCTGTCTCGGCCCAGGAGGGGCCGTCCAGGACCTTCGGGGCGCGCGACCTGTTCGGCCTGCAGGCGGCCAGCGATCCGCAGGTGCGGCCGGACGGCTCGGCCGTCGCCTATGTGCGGATCGCCAACGACATCATGAGCGACCGCGCGCGCCGCTCGATCTGGCTGGTCGATCCGGCCAGCGGCGCCCAGACCCCGGTGGTCGCCGACGACAACGCCAACCTGTCGCCCCGCTGGTCGCCGGACGGGACGCGGCTGGCCTATGTCTCGGCCGGGTCGAACGGGGCGCAGATCTATGTGCGCTGGATGGCCACCGGCCACTCCGCGCGGATCGCCAACCTGGAGCAGGCCCCCAACGACATCGCCTGGTCGCCGGACGGCCGGACCTTGGCCTTCACCCTGCTGAGCGTGGACGAGGGCAAGCCGCTGGGCCCGGGGCTGAAGAAACCCGAGGGCGCCAAGTGGGCCGAACCGCTGCGTATCATCGACCGCGTCACCTACCGCGCCGACGGCGAGGGGCTGCTGAAGCCGGGCTACCACCACCTGTTCGCGGTCGCCGCCGACGGCGGCCAGCCGCGCCAGCTCACCTTCGGCCGGTTCGACGACGCCGGGCCGATCAGCTTCACCCGCGACGGCAAGGCGGTGCTGTTCGCCACCAACCGCGCCGAGACCTGGGAGCGCGACCCGCAGGAGGCCGAGGTCTACCAGGTGGGTCTGGCCGACGGGGCCATGACCCGGCTGACCAACCGGGTCGGACCGGACAACTCGGCGGTTCCCTCCCCGGACGGGTCGAAGATCGCCTACATCGGCTTCGACGACGCGCGGCGGCGGGGCTACGAGAACCAGCGGCTCTACCTGATGGACCACGACGGCAAGAACCCCCACGTCCTGACCGGCAGCCTGGACCGCAGCGTCGGCGCGCCGCAGTGGGCGGCGGACGGCAAGTCCGTCTACGTCGCCTATGAGGATGAAGGCGCCACCAAGCTCGCCCGCGTCGGGCTGGACGGCAAGGTCGAGACCCTGTTCGCGGGCCTGGCGGGCGGCGGGTTCGACCGGCCCTACACCGGCGGCGAGTACTCGGTAGGCAAGGGCGGCCTGATCGTCTTCACCGGCGGGGCGGCGGATCATCCCGCCGACCTGAGCGTGTGGCGCGCGGGCAAGCTGCAGCGGCTGACCGACCTCAACGCCGACCTGCTGGCCGGCAAGGCGCTGGGCAGGGTCGAGCCGCTGGCCGTGACCTCCAGCTACGACAGGCGGCCGATCGGCGCCTGGATGGTCACCCCGCCCAACTTCGACCCGGCGAAGAAATACCCGCTGATCCTGGAGATCCACGGCGGGCCGTTCTCGGCCTATGGCCCGACCTTCGCCACCGACATGCAGCTCTATGCGGCGGCGGGCTATGTGGTGGTCTATTCGAACCCGCGGGGATCCACCTCCTATGGCGAGGCGTTCGCCAACACCATCGACCGCAACTATCCCAGCCACGACTACGACGACCTGATGAGCGTGGTGGACGCCGCCATCGCCAAGGGCTCGGTGGACCCGGCCCACCTCTACGTCACCGGCGGGTCCGGCGGCGGGGCGCTGACCGCCTGGATCGTCGGCAAGACCGACCGGTTCCGCGCCGCGGCCACCCAGAAGCCGGTGATCAACTGGACCAGCGAGGTGCTGACCACCGACGGCTACAACCAGATGGCCCCCTATTGGTTCGGCAAGATGCCGTGGGAGGACCCCCAGGGCTACTGGGCCCGCTCGCCGCTGTCGCTGGTCGGCAACGTCAAGACGCCGACCCTGGTGGTAGTCGGCACCGAGGACAACCGCACCCCACCGTCGGAGGCCGAGCAGTATTTCGCCGCGCTGCAGCTGCGCGGTGTCCCCACGACCCTGGTGCGGGTGCCGGGGGCCAGCCACGGTGGCATCGCCTCGCGGCCCTCGCAGTCCGCCGCCAAGGCCGGGGCGATTCTCGCGTGGTTCGAGAGATACAGGTGACCTAAATCGCCTTGGGGTTGCACCATAATGCCAATCCGGCCGTAACATGGTTTATGGTCAACGATACGTTCTAAGTCGGGGGGCATAGGCGACATGGCGCGGCAGGCGCCCCACAGCAGCATCCGCGTGGCGGCGCGCCTCGCGAACGGCTTTGCCCTGGACCTGGTGAAGCTGGGCGGGTTCGGCCGCGACGTGATCGACGGCCTGCTGATGGCCGCCATCAGCCAGGCCAATGTCGCCCAGATCACCCGCAGCCCGCTGCTGCAGCGGACCTACGCCAGCCTGGACCAGCCGCCGCCGGACGAGCTGCGCCGGCCGGTCAGCATCAGCGCCATCGCCAACTCCCTGCGCATCCCGTTCGAGACCGCCCGGCGGCGGATCGCGGCCCTGGTCGAGGTCGGCATCGTCAAGGCCACGCCCAAGGGGGTGATCATCCCGACCGCGCCGCTCAACTCGCCGTTCTACCGGATGGCGGCGGAGGCGAACTACGCCCTGGTCCGCAACCTCTATTTCCGGCTGCGAGGCATCGGCATGCTGGACGACCTGCCGCGGCCGAACGGGCCGCCTTTCGACCCGGACCATCCGCCGGTCCGGCTGGTGATCCGGCTGTCGTCCGACTATGTGCTGCGGCTGGCCGAGCCGCTGAGCGCGCACGTGGGCGACCTGGTGACCGGCCTGATCCTGATGGACGTGATCCAGGCCAATACCGGGCACATGCCGGACAGCGAGGGCGGCGAGCCCGACACCGACTGGTCTCCGGCCGCTTTCGTTCCCGACAGCCAGCGCCGGCTGGTCCGCGCCGCTACGCTCTCCGAGCGGCTGGGCATCCCGCCGGAGACGGTCCGCCGCCACCTGGCCCAACTGGCCAAGGCCGACATCTGCGAGCGGATCGGGGACGGCTATCGCGTGCCGGCGCGGGTTTTGGCGGGCACGGCCTTCATCCAGTTCATGGTGGACAATGAGTCGCACCTGCATCGCCTCTACGCCGGATTGGCGGATTTCAGCGTTCTCTCCGAGTGGGAACGCGAGATTCTGGCGCTGCGCGGCGCGGCCTGACGAAACGGGAACGTGGGATACCCCCAAAATGGGTAGGCGCGGGTTTTCCAAGGGCGCCACCGTGCCTCAACTTATGGACGTACCTCGGGGGAGGTGCAGAAGCGGGGGTCGTTCCATCGGGGGGTGGCGCGATCCCCGCGCCAACAGGCCGGGAACATGACGAAGCCATTGGAACGAGACCTTGAAGCCGTCGCCGTGCTTGGCGACGCCAGCGTGGGCCGGGGCGAAGGCCCCCACCCGGTCGACCGCCATGTCGGTGTGCGCATCCGCATGCGCCGCAAGGAGATGGGCGTCAGCCAGGAGCGTCTGGCCGAGGCGCTCGGCATCACCTTCCAGCAGGTGCAGAAGTACGAGCGCGGCGCCAACCGCGTCTCCGCCTCCAAGCTGTGGGAAATCGCAGGCGCGCTGCGCACGCCGATCGCCTATTTCTACGATGGCCTGGGCGACCAGGACGCCGCCAACGCCCAGCGTGACGCGGCCCAGGACTTCATGCTCTCCACCGATGGCATCGAACTGATGGCGTGCTTCCCGCGCATCGCCGAGGCCGCCATCCGGCGTAAGATCGTCGAACTGGTCCGGGTGGTCGCCGAGGAAAGCTGACGAGCGCTTGCCTGCTCTTCATGAGGAGGGCCAGCTTGCCAGAGTAGAGCAGGGTGGGAAGTGCGGGGCGCCGCGTCTTTGATGCATCGTCCGCCACCGGGAGCCCGCCATGAACGCCCTGCCATCGCTGATCGCGCTCGCCGCCCTGCTCAGCGCCTGTTCCCCGGCCCCTAAGCCGGCCCGGGAGGCTGCTGCTGCACCCCAGGCCCCGGCCGATGCGCCGGCGGGCGAATATACGATGGACCCGGCGCACACCAGTTTGAACTTCCGCATCGATCATATGGGCCTGTCGCACTACACCGCGCGCTTCACCCGGCTGGACGGCAAGCTGGCCTTCGACCCGGCCAACCCGGGCGCCCAGAGCGTGACGGCGACGATCGACGCCGGCTCGCTGCAGACCAACTATCCGGACCCCGCCAAGCTCAACTTCGACGCCCAGGTCGAGACGGAGTTCCTGGAGACCGCGAAGTTCCCGCGGATCACCTTCCGGTCCACCAAGGTCGAGCCGACCGGCGCCCGGACCGCGCGGATCACCGGCGACCTGACCCTGCATGGCGTGACCCGGCCGGTGACGCTCGAGGCCACGTTCAACGGCGGCTACAAAGCCGGCGGCATGGACCCGATGGGCGCCCGCATCGGCGTCTCCGCCAAGGGGTCGTTCAGGCGCTCGGAGTTCGGCATCGCCTACGGCCTGCCGGCGCCGGGCACGACCATGGGCGTCGGCGACCTGATCGACGTCGCCATCGAGGGCGAGTTCACCAAGAAGTAGGCGGCCGGGGCGACGGCCCCTACTGTCGCGGCCTTCGCCCCCGCCGAGGTCGCCCGATGTCGCGTGTCGCAGCCCGCTTGAGACAGGCCCACGCCGCGGTTGCGGATCTGTTTCACTGGCCCCTGCGGCGGACTGGGCCAGATCCCTATCACGCGGTGTTTCCCGAGTTCCTCGAGCTTGTGGCCGCCATGGAGTCGCCCACGGTGCTGGAACTGGGCGCGCGCAACGTCACGGGGATCACCCGCGGTCACCTGTTTGCGAACGCCGGCCGGTTCATCGGCTGCGACATCCACCCCGGCGAGGGCGTCGACCTGGTGGCGGACGTCCACGCCCTGTCGAAATCGGTGGCGCCGGGCTCGGTCGACGCGGTGTTCTGCGTCTCAGTGTTCGAGCACCTGGTCTATCCCTGGAAGGCGGTGCTGGAGATGAACCGGGTGCTGAAGCCCGGCGGCTATCTGTTCATCTCCACCCACCCGACCTGGCCGGCGCACGAGCTGCCGTGGGACTTCTGGCGGTTTCCGGTGGCGGGGCTGGCGCACCTGTTCGTGCCCGACACAGGCTTCGAGCTGGTGCGCGCGACCGAAGGCCTGCCGGCCAAGCTCTACAGCCTAGTCGCCGACGCCCCGACCCGCGGCATCTACGCCTTCGATATGCATCTGGCGGTGGCCGTCATCGCCCGCAAGACCCACGACTACGACGCCGACAAGCTGCGCTGGGACATCGATGTGGCCGAGGTGGTGCGGTCGGAATACCCGCGGCGGGCTTAGCCCCCACCGCGCGCCACGACATCTTCGTACGCCGCCTGTAGTTCCGCCAGGACCGAGCGGCCCTCGCCGGGCTGGCCCAGGTGGCGGCGGCGCAGTTCGTCCATGAAGGCCTCCCACATCGGCGGCCCGCCCGCCTCCAGCAGTTTCGCGCGGATCGACAGGTCCTCGGTGACCGCCAGGTGCTTCGAGCCCCAGCCGCCGATCAGCGCCAGGATCGGGACCAGCTGGATAGCCTGTTCGCTCAGGCTGTAGATGGCCTTCTGCTTGTGGCTGGGGTCGTCGGCGCGGGTGATCATCCCCTGCGCCATCAGCCGCTTCAGCCGGTCGGCCAGGATGTTGGAGGCGATCCCCTCCTCCGACCGGCCCAATAGCTCGCGGAAGTGGCGGCGGTCGCCGAACATCATGTCGCGCAGCACCAGCAGGCTCCAGCGGTCACCCAGGATCTCGAGCGTGAGGTTGATCGGGCAACCGGATCTGAGCGTGTGCGACTCGGCCATGACTGCTTGCATATTTGCATCGGTTCGGGGCTTTGCAAGCGGCGCCCGGTCAGGCCAGCCTCCCCGTCGCGGACGCCGGTTCGCCCTCCTGAACCAGGTCTGCCGCGGCGGCCAGTTTGCGCAGGGTGTCGTGGTGGCTGGACCGGCTGATGCCATACCCCAGCAGCAGCAGGGTGGCGGTCCCGTACAGCACGATCTGGGTCGGGACATAGACCTGGCCCAGGGCATGGACGATGGCCGGATCGATCGCCCCAGGCTTGACCCCGACCGGGAAGTGGATCGACGAGATGATCAGGCCGGAGGCGAAGATGCCGAACCCCGTCGTGGCCTTGGCGGCGAAGGCGATGGCAGCGAAGAACAGGCCCTCCTGCCGCCGCCCGGTCTTCAGCTCGGAGTCCTCCACGACGTCGGCGATCATCGAGGAGAACAGGATGTTGGCGATGATCCCCAGGCCGACCGCCAGGATATTGGTGACGAAGATCGTCCCGAAGATCAGCGGCGAGTCGTTGGCCGGGAAGGCGCCCAGCAGGCGCAGCGAGATCGGGCCGATGGAGAAGGCCAGCCCGGCGGGCAGCAGCAGCATGGCGACCGCCCGCTTCTCGAAGCGCTGCGCCAGTCGCGGGGCGACGATGAAGGCGAGGATCGCGGCCGTCAGGCTCGACAGGGCGAACAGGCCGATCTCGGCGGCGCTGAACTCCCAGAAGTAGGTGGAGAAGTAGAGGTTGATCGCGAAACCCAGGCCGATCCCGGCGTAGAGGAAGAAGGCTGACGCCAGGATCATCAGGAAGTTGCGGTTGGCCATGGCGCCGACCATCTCGCGAGCCAGCCGGCCCAGGGTGACCCGCCGCTGCGGCGGGTCTCGCAGGTGGGGGATCTGGCGGTGGGTGCCGATCGAGGTGACCAGGATGGCGAACAGCATCAGCCCGGCCGCGAACATCCCATAGTGCGCATAGCCGGCGGGATTGAGCTGGCCGACGGCGTATTTCGCGGTGGGCTTCAGGAAGACGAACAGCGCCAGGCCGTACATGGCCAGGCCGCCGACCCATCCGAACAGGTAGCGATAGCTGAGCAGGCGCGTCCGCTCGTCGTATTCGGTGGTCAGTTCCGCGGCGAGCGCCGCCGAGGGGATCTCGTAGCAGCTGATGAAGCTGCGGATCAGCACCGCCACGGCCACGAGGTAGACGACCTGCCCGGTCTGGCTCCACCCGGTCGGCGGGTTCCAGATCAGCAGGTAGCTGACCGCCACGGGAATGGCCGCCGCATACATCCACGGGTGCCGGCGTCCCCATCGCGAGCGGGTGTTGTCCGACAGCTGGCCGACCAGCGGGTCGACGAAGGCGTCGATCACCAGGGCCAGCATGATGGCGAACCCGACGGTCCGGGCCGGCACGCCCACCACCTGCGCATAGAAGAAGGCCAGGAAGTAGGAGAAGCCGTTGTCCTTCACCCCGAACGCGACCGAGCCGAAGCCGTAGAACCATCGCGTCGAAGCGCTCAGCCGTCGCGCACCGACCGGTGCGGGGATCTCATGGGACAAGGGCTTCCTCCGATGCGCGGCTTTGCCGTCTGCGGCCGGCAGGGTGCGGGAGGGGTTCGGAGCCGTCAATCGGTTTGAGCGTATGGTACGGTCGGTACGGCCGAAACCCTAGCCGGGCGCGTTTGAACGTACGGTATCTCCGCCGTTGCAGGACATGGCGTCCCTCCTCCTCGATGGAGGAGGGG
>NZ_JANXWD010000020.1 GCF_025351295.1 Phenylobacterium sp. | reverse complement strand
GCTGATGATCGGCGGCTTCGGCGGTGCGGGCATGATGCTCCGCTCGCGTCGCCGCCTCGCGGTCGCCGCCGTCTAGGCCGACCGACCTCGAACGCCGACAAGCCGCCCGCCGCAAGGCCGGCGGCTTTGTCATGCCCGGGGCCTCAGGTCGGGGGGGCCTCAGGTCGGGGGGCCTAGGTCGGGGGCGCGGCGGGCGTGGCTGAGCCGGCGTCGGTTGGGGCGGCGCAGAGGCGCGCGGCGCTGCTGGCGAGCAGGCGATCGCCGGACTTCTGGGCGAGGGCGACGGCCTGGTCGCAGTGCCCGGTCTTGATGGCGTTGTCGACGGCGCGGACCTGGCGCAGGTGGCGCGCGTCGAGGGCGGCGTGGCGTTCGGAGGGCTCGCCGTCGAGGCGGTTCAGCAGGGCGTTGGCCGCCAGGCCGCAGTTGGAGCGGCCGCCGACGTTGGCGTAGCAGTTCATGCCGGACCCCTGCGCATGGGCCGGGACCGGGGGGCTGACGGCCAGGGCGATGGCGGCGGCGCTGGCGGCGATGGAGGTCAGGCTGAGGATCAGGCGCATGGCGGCCTCCCGCGGACGTCCGCATGTATCACGCCGTTATACGACGCTGGCGAGGGGAAAGCTTCAGCTGACCATCTCCTCGCGGATGCGGCCGCGGGCGAGCCAGAACAGCAGGGCCGAGGCCGTGCCGACCAGGGTGGCGACGATCAGGAGGCCCGGCAGGCCCGCCACCAGGAACGCCTTGCGCCACCCGAAGGTGTCGGCCAGGTAGCCGCCCAGCGCCAGGCCCAGCAGCGAGCCGATCGGCGTGCCCATGGCAAAGAACGCCAGGGCCGAGGCGCGCCTGGCCTTGGGCGTGTAGTCGGCGATCAGGGCGTGGGAGGTCGGCGTGCAGCCGGCTTCGCCGATGCCCACGCCGCCGCGGGCCAGGACCAGCCAGAAGAAGTTGGTGGCGAAGCCACAGGCGATGGTGAAGCCGCTCCAGGCGGTGAGGCAGCCGGCGATGATCCAGGGACGGTTGTGCCGGTCGGCGGCCCGGGCCAGCGGGAAGCCCAGGATGGTGTAGACTATGCCGAAGGCAAAGCCGGACAGCAGGCCCAGCTGCCAGTCGGCCAGCTTGAGGTCGTTCTTGATCGGCTCGGCCAGGATGTTGATCACCTGGCGGTCGAGGAAGCTGACCACATAGATCAGCATCAGCAGCCACAGGGCGTAGGTGCGATAGGCCGCCGACACCGGCGCCGGGCTGTCGACATGCGCGGCGCGTCCGTCCACGAGGCCTTCACCCGTGGGCGTGGAGATATCGGTCATCGCCGGCGTTTCCTGGGGTCGTGCTTAGGATTGCCGCCGACAGTAGAGGGCAGGTGGGCAATGTCGAATCCGCCATGGCGGGTCGTCCGTCTCGGGCCGGCGGACGTGGACTTGGCGCGGGGCGGCGGGTAGCTAGCCCGCAGACGGAGGCGCGCGCATGGAACTCGTGATCGGCACCAAGACGTGGTCGACGTGGTCGATGCGGCCGTGGCTGGTGATCCGGCGTTCGGGGCTGGCGTTCAGCGAGACCCTGGTGGAGCTGCGAGAGGAGAACGGGGTCAGCGAGGCGGCGATCCGGGTGCACTCGCCGTCGGGCCTGGCGCCGGTGCTGAAGGACGGCGCCCTGACGATCTGGGACTCGCTGGCGATCTGCGAATATCTGGCCGAGCGGGCGCCGGGGCTTTGGCCGGCCGATCGCACCGCGCGGGCCCTGGCGCGGGCGGCGGCGGCGGAGATGCATTCCGGGTTCGCCTCGCTGCGCGGCGAGTGCCCGATGGACCTCGCGGCGACGCCCCGGCCGGTTGAGCTGTCGGCGGCCACGGGCAAGGATATCCGGCGGATCGTCGAGCAGTGGAACGGGCTGCTGGCCCGGTTCGGCGGACCGTTCCTGGCGGGCGGCTGGTCGATCGCCGACGCCTTCTTCACGCCGGTGGCGACCCGGTTCCGGACCTATGGCGTGACGCTCAGCGACTATGGCGACACCGGCCCGGCGGGCGACTATTGCCAGCGGCTGCTGGAGACGCCCGAGTTCCTCGAGTGGGAGGCGGCGTCGCGGTGAAGCGGGTCGCCGGCCTGCTCAGGGCGGTCAATGTCGGCGGCCGCAAGGTGCTGATGGCCGACCTGAAGCAGATCGCGGCCGAGGCCGGGTTCGACGCGCCCGCGACCCTGCTGGCCAGCGGCAATGTGCTGTTCGGGACGACCGGATCGGGCCGGGCGGCCGGCGCGGCGCTGGAGGCGGCGATCCAGGCGCAACTGGGGATCGTCACCGACGTTCTGGTGCGCGACCATGCCGAGCTGGCGGCGGTGATCGCGGCCAATCCGTTTCCCGACGCGGCGAAGACCCAGCCCAACGGGCTGCTGGCGATGTTCCTGACCGGCCCGCCGCGCGGAGAGCTGGAGAGCCTCGCGTCGCTCTGTGTCGCCGGCGAGGCGCTGCGGCCGGGGCCGGGGTGTCTCTACATCCGGCTCCCGAACGGGGTGGGGACCTCCAAGCTGTCCAACGCGGCGATCGAGCGCCGGCTTAAGGTGCGCGGCACGGCGCGCAACTGGAACACGGTCGGCAAGCTGGCGGCGCTGCTGGCGGGGGTAGCGCGCTGCCGTCCAATTCAGCGCACGCGACAAACGCTGGCTCTTTGAACCACGGACCCACACAGGCCCACACGGACGCGCGGCGTCAGCGGCGTTTCAATCCCGGCGGCGAATCAAGCGGCGCTGACGCGCCATCGTGGCCGGCAGGTCGGCGCGAGCCTGCCGGGGCTAGAGCGCGTCAGGCGAAAGTGGATCCCGGTTTCGCCGCCCGACGCGCTCTAATTCAAAGAGGTAGAGCCTTTTTATCTGGTTCAAGTGACTCCACTTGAACCAGAAAGGCTCTAAGCCGCGCCCGTCGCGTAGGCGGGCAGGTCGCCGTAGAATTCGCCGACGCCGGCGGTCAGCGCGCTGACCATCTCGCGTTCCGCTTCGCTGAGATACGGGTTCCAGATGTCGAGGATCAGCACGGCGCGGGGTTCGTCGCTGTTGTTCCAGGCCTCGTGCTCGATGGTGTCGTCGAACACGAAGGCCTTGCCGGGCTCCCATGAGCGGGTCTCGGCGCCGACCCGGAAGCCGCAGTCGGGCGGGACCACCAGTGGCAGGTGGACGATCAGCCGGGCGTTGTTGACGCCCACGTGCGGCGGGATGCGGGTCTTCGCGTCGAGGATCGAGAACACCGCCGAGGGCGCGGTGCCCAGCAGCTCGCACCGGGGCCACGCTTCGAGCGCGGCGGCGGTCCTGGGGCAGCGGGCCAGGTTCTCAGCGACCGGCGCGCCGGCCCGCCAGAGATAGAAGACCCCCCAACGGCGAGAATTGTTGAGCTCGCGCCAGCGGTCCTGCGGCGCGCCTTCCGCAGAGACATAGGGCTCCAGGGCCGCGGGGCCGTCGGCCAGGACCTGAGCCAGCTCGGCCTGGATGTCGGCGGCGGCCGCTTCCAGCCGGTCGAGCCAGGGGAAGGCGTCGCGCGGATAGAACTCCAGGGCCGGCAGCTGCGGGAAGTACATGAAGCTGGGCGCTGGGCGGTAGACGCGGCGCTTGCGCAGCAGGGTGGCCATGCACTTGTCGAACCGGTCCAGCGACTGGTTGCCGTGGCGGGCGCGCAGGTCGCGCATCTGGTCCTCGAGGAAGGTCTCGAGTGCGAGGTCATTGCCGTCGACGCAGGCCCTGGCGTGCTCCAGCACCGGCCGGAACTGCGAGGACAGGAAGCGGGGAATGGACTGCAGCGCCGTGCGGTAGGTGGCCGCGGCGGCGCGGGACTCGCCGGCCCGCTCATGGCCCCAGGCGGCCTGCAGCAGGGCGCGGAAGGCGCCCGGTTCGATCGCGTCGATCAGCCCACCGACGCCTTCGCCGTCCCTATCCGACACGCTGTGCGACCCCTGTCCTGGACCGTCGGAACCCCCGAAGGGCCGCCGAGGTCGTGAATGATGACCGCATCCCGTCACAATTGATGTCGCGGCCGTAACAATAACGTCCTACCGATACAAGTGTGTGAAAGCGTGGGTTCGGGAAAAGCTAGCAGACGAGTCCGGGCTGACAACAACAGATCGGAAACATTTGAACACTGATCCGATCCAACTGCGCCAGACACGGATATATAATTTCGCTACGGCAGGCAGGCCCTATGGCGAAGCTTGGGCAATACCCTGGCGACAGGGGCCGGCCTGGTCGTGCTGATCTCGATCTTCGGTCCGATTTCGGGGGCCCGCTTCAACCCCGCGGTCAACCTGGTCTTCACCCTGCGGCGCGAGCTCGCCTGGCGCGACGCGGTCGCCTATCTGGCCGCGCAGGTGGTCGGCGGCGTGCTGGGCGTGTGGGCGGCGCACGCCATGTTCGCCGCATCGATCTGGCAGGTGTCGACGAAACTCCGCGACGGTCCCGGCCAGGTCTTCGCCGAGGCGGTGGCGACCTTCGGCCTGATCCTGACAATCCTGGGTACGCTCCGCTTTCGCCCGGCCCTGACGCCCGCGGCGGTCGGGCTCTACATCACCGCCGCCTACTGGGTTACCGCCTCGACCTCGTTCGCGAACCCCGCGGTGACCCTGGCGCGCAGCCTGACCGACAGCTTCTCGGGCATCGCGCCGGTGTCGGTCCCGGGCTTCCTGGCGGGTCAACTCGCCGGCGCGCTGGCTGCGGCGGGCCTTTGCGCCTGGCTGTTTCGCCCCGCCGCCGTTGCGATGGTCAAGGTCGACTAGCCGACTGAATTCGCGGTGTTTCGCCGCGCCTTGGGGCGCCTGCGTTAACTCAACATCATCAGATGCCCGGGCATGGTGGCCTCGACGGCCTCGGTTTCACGGTGGCCACGGCGAAGGGCTTCACCGGTGCACAGGTCGACTTCGGACCAGGCCACGTCTGACTTCGTCGCGGAGAACAGCCGCGACGTGATCGTGCGGGTGAACGGCGAAGGCCGGGTGACCTATGTTTCGCCCTCGGTGGGTCTCTATGGCTATGCGCCGGCCGAGCTGCTGGGCACGTCCGGCATCGACCTGATCCATCCGGACGACCGGGCCAGCTTCGCGCGCAACTCGCAGCTGCTGCAGCGCGGGGTGACGCCACCGGTGGCGACGCGGCAGCACCGGTTCCGCACGGCCGATGGACGGTGGGTCTGGATGGAGGGCAATCCCAAGATCATCCCGGGCCCGGACGGCCGGCCGATCGAGTGGCTGAACACCTTTCGCGACATCACCCAGCGCTACCAGCTGGAGGTCGAGGCTCGCGAGCAGGCCAACCTGTTCGAGGCCGCCTTCCAGTATGCCGCGAACGGCAAGGCGCTGGTCGGGCTGGACGGCTCTTTCCTTCGGGTGAACGACGCGTTCTGCCGGATCGTCGGCATCCCGTCGGCGGTGATGCAGAACCTGGACTTCCAGAGCATCACCCATCCCGACGACCTGGACGCCGACCTGAACCTGCTGGAGCGGCTTACCGCGGGGGAGATCGAGAGCTACCGGCTGGACAAGCGCTACCAGCATGCCGAGGGGCATGTGGTGTGGGTGCATCTGGCCGTGTCGATCGTCCGCAACGCCGACGGCTCGCCGAAGCACTATGTGGCCCAGGTCCAGGACCTGACCGAACAGCGCCAGACCGAGGCGGCGCTGGTGGAGAGCGAGGCGCGCTATCGGCTGATCGCCGAAAATACCTCGGACATGATCGTGATGACCAACCTGACCGGGCGGATCGTCTATGTGAGCCGCGCCGTGCGCCGCGCCGGCTGGGACCCCGACCTGCTGATGGGCGCGCACTTCAGCGACCAGATGGAGCCGGCCGACGCCAAGGAGGTGTCGCGGGTGTTCGGCCGGATGCTGAACGGCGAGCCCTCGAAGCACGTGCGCTGGCGCGGCCGCGACGGCATGAGCGGCGACTTGCTGTGGATGGAGTCCAGTCCGAACCTGCTGACCGATCCGGAGAGCGGCGAGCCGACCGGGTTCCTGGACGTGATCCGCGACGTGACCCTGCAGGTGGAGCAGGAGCAGGCGCTGGCCGCGGCGCGGGCGGACGCCGAGGCCGCCACGGTCGTGAAGTCGCAGTTCCTGGCCAACATGAGCCACGAGATCCGCACGCCGCTGACCGCGGTGGTCGGGTTCACCAGCCTGCTGCGCGAGGACCCGTCGCTGAGCGGGCCGGCGGCGGCCTACGTCGCGCGGATCTCGGCCGCTGGGAACGCGCTGCTGGCGATCGTCAACGACATCCTGGATTTCTCGAAGCTGGAAGCCGGCAAGATCGAGATCCGGGCGCGGCCCACCGACGTGGTCGAGGTCTGCCGCGAGACCCTGGGGGTGTTTTCGGCCAAGGCGGAGGCCAAGGGCCTGTCGCTGGCGTTCTCCGCCGACCCCAGCCTGTTGCGCTGCGCGACGATGATCGACAGCGAGCGGCTGCGCCAGACGCTGGTCAACCTGATCGGCAATGCGGTGAAGTTCACCGAAACCGGCGTCATCCGGGTGGCGGTGAGCGCCGACCCGCGGCCGGACTGGGTGGCGATCGAGGTCTCGGACACCGGGCCCGGCCTCGATCCCGAAGCCCAGGCGCTGCTGTTCCAGCGGTTCACCCAGATCGACGGGTCGATGACGCGGCGGCACGGCGGGACCGGCCTGGGGCTGGCGATCTGCAAGGGGCTGTCGGAGGCGATGGGCGGGACCATCGACGTCGACAGCCGCCTGGGTGGGGGCTCGACCTTCCGCCTGGTGCTGCCGGCGCCGCCGGCCGAGCTGCCGGCCGGGCTCTCCGACGAGGTCGACCTGGCCTCGATCGACGGCACGCGGGTGTTCGTGGTCGACGACAACCCGGTCAACCGCGAGCTGGCCCGCAAGGTGCTGGAAGCCGCCGGAGCGGAGGTCACCGACGCCGGCTGCGGGATCGAGGCGCTGGAGCGGATGGCGGCGGCGCCGTTCGACGTGGTGCTGATGGACCTGCGGATGCCGGGCATGGACGGCCACAAAACCCTGGCGCGCCTGCGCTCCACCGACGGGCCGAACCGCGACATCCCGGTGCTGGCCTTCACCGCCGACGCCGACATCGCCGGCGAGGGTGACCTGGACGCCTTCAACGGGGTGGTCTGCAAACCCATCGCCCCGCTCGAAATGTACGCCACCATCGGCCGTGTCACC
This sequence comes from Phenylobacterium sp., assembly GCF_025351295.1. Lineage (GTDB taxonomy): Bacteria > Pseudomonadota > Alphaproteobacteria > Caulobacterales > Caulobacteraceae > Phenylobacterium. Next base: position 5,709 of record NZ_JANXWD010000020.1, on the reverse strand, counting down.
CAGTGGACCGGCCTCGACGACGAGGAAGAGACCCATGCCGCTGCGTGCTGAAATCCGTCCACGCAAAGTCCTGGTCGTCGAGGACGACCCGTTCCTGCTGGAGCTGATCCTGACCCGGCTGGCCATCGCCGAGTACCAGGTGCAGGGGGCCAGCGACGGGATGCAGGCGATCCAGCGCCTGGCCGACTTCCGGCCTGACGCCATGGTGTTGGACATCAACATGCCGAACCTGGACGGGTTCGGGGTGCTGGCGCACATGCAGCCGCTAGGCCTGACCGAGCGGACCCTGACCATGGTGCTGACCGCGCGCAACAACGCCGAGGACGTGTCCCGGGCGATCCAGCTGGGCGCCAAGGACTATCTGTCCAAGCCGTTCAAGGACGACCAGCTGCTGGCCCGGGTCGGCCGCCTGTTCGCCCGCGCGGCCCGGGCCGCCGCCTAAGCCACCGGCGCCCGCAGGCGGCAGACGACCCCTGTGGCGGCGTAGGTCATGGCCGCGGGGGCGCTCAGTTCTCCGCCGAGCCCGGCGAGGAGGCGCGAGCCGAAGCCGGTGGCCAAGGGGACGACGACCGGCGGGCCGCCGGTCTCGCGCCAGGTCAGGTCGATCCCGTCGCCGGCCGGGTTCAGCGTCCAGGCCAGGGCCACGCGACCCTCCGGCGCCGATAGCGCCCCATACTTCACCGCATTGGTGGCCAGCTCGTGCAGGGCCATGGAGAGCGCCAGCGCCACGTTGGGGGCGAGGCGGACCGGCGGACCCTCGGCGGCGATGCGCGGCGCGGCCGGGTCGTCGTAGGGCCGCACGGCCTCATGGGCGAGTTCGCCGAGGTCCGCGCCTTCCCAGTTCTCGCGGGTCAGGACGTTGTGGGCGGCCGAGAGCGCCAGCAGCCGGTCGGTCAGCCGCTCGCGGCCCTCGCGCACCTCGACGCCTTCACGCAGGGTCTGGCGGGCCAGCGACTGGATGGTGGCCAGGGTGTTCTTCACCCGGTGGTTCAGCTCGTTGATCAGCAGCTGCTGGCGTTCCTCGGCGCGGTGGGTGTCGGTGGTGTCCATGGCCAGGCCGACATAGCCCTGGAGTTCGCCGGCCTCGTCGAACCGGGGCTGGGAGGCTGTGCGCAGCCAGCGCCACTCTCCCGGCGAGAGCCAGAAGCGGGCCTCCCAGGACAGCGGCTGGCGATGGTGGCGGTTCTCGGCGCGGGCCGCGGCGATCCGCGGACGATCCTCCGGGTGCATGATCTCGATCCAGCCATCGCCGAACATCCTGTCCAGCGGCATGGCGGCAAGCTCGCAGAAGGCGCGGTTGGCGAAGACCAGGGCGCCGGTGCTGTCGGTGACCCAGACCGGCGCGGGGGCGCTGTCGGCCATGGCGCGGAAGCGGGCCTCGCTCTCGGCCAGGCGGGCACGGTCGGCGCGGATGCGGTCGCGCTCGAGCCGGGCGTCGGTGATGTCGGTGAGCACGCCCAGCATGCCGGTCGGCGTGCCGTCCTCGGCGTACTGGGCCCGGGCGCGGACCATCATCCAGCGCTCGGCGCCGTCGGCCAGGCGGAAGAAGCGGTATTCGATCTCGTAGAAGGTGCGCTCGGCGATGGCCTTGCGAACCGCCTCCTGGGCGGCGTCGCGATCGTCGGGATGCAGGTGCTTGAGCTGTTCTGTCCAGGTCGTGTTCGCGCCGGGCGGCACGCCGATGATCTCGGCGGCGCGGTGCGACAGATCCACCAGATCGGTGACCGGATCCCAGCGCCAGTCGCCGAAGCCGGCGGTGGCCAGGGCCAGCTCCAGGCGTTCGGCCTGATCGCGCTCGCGGCGGGTCTGCTCATGGCGTTCGGTCACGTCGCGCGAGCTGACGCCGAGGCCGCCCTCCAGCGGGAAGGCGCGAAGATAGAACCAGCGGCCTCCGCGGAGCTCGGAACGGACCTCGGCCTCGATCGAGGCGCCGGTGGCCAGGGCGCGTTCGAGAAAGCCGTGCATGACCTGGTCTTCGCCCATGCCAGGCAGGTCCCAGGCCATGCGGCCCAGCATGTCCTCGCGGCGCAGGCCGTAGCGGTCGGCGCCGCCGCCATTGCAGTGGGTGACACGCCACTGGAAATCGAACGCGATGAAGCCATCGCCGAAGCTGTCGAGCATCTCGGAGATCTGGCGGCTCTGACCGCCGTCCTGGCTCGCCGACGGATTGGAAATGGCGCGCTCCCCGGGGGACTTGGCCGCAACTAGCGGTCGTTATGGCCGGTCCCGGGCCGCCGCCACAAGGCCATGCCTGGGTTCCGTCGTGACGTCCGCGCCCCGCTGTGGCTTGATCGGTAGTATCAGGCGCTGACAGTTGCAGGAAAATCTTGAAGAAACCTCGCCGAGCCCCTTTGGCCGATCCGCTGGCGGACGCGCGGCTGGCCGCTGTGCTGGAAAGCATCAGCGACGCCTATTACGCCGTCGACCGCGACTGGCGGGTGATCATGTTCAACGGCTCGGCCGAGGATTTCTTCGGCGCGTCGCGCAGCCAGGTGCTGGGGCGCAACTTCTGGGAGCTCTACACTTTCGGCCATGAGACCGAATTCGGCCGGCTGCTGCACCGGGCCATGGAGGCGCGCGAACCGGGCCGGATGACCGCGCCCTCGGCGCTCCGGGACGGACGTACGGTCGAGGTGCGCGTCTCGCCCCTGGGCGACGAGGGGATCGGGGTGTCGGTGGACGACATCACCGAACGGGCCGACGCCGAGAAGGCGCTGCGCCGCAGCGAGCGGCGGCTGGACCTGGCGGTGGGCGCCCACGCCATCGGCATCTTCGACTGGCACATCCCGAGCGGCAAGATCGTCTGGAGCCGCGAGGAGCACCAGCTCTTCGGCCTGCCGCCGGGCGAATTTGGCGGCAGCATCGAGGCCTGGGGCGCTCAGGTGCTTCCGGAGGACTTGAGCGAGATGGAGACCGCGATGGCCGCGGCGATGGCCGCGCGGCAGGAACTGATGGACTTCGCGTTCCGCATCCGGCGACCCGACGGCGCGGTGCGCTGGGTGGAGGGCGCGGCGCGGTTCCTCTACGCCGCCGATGGCTCGCCCATCCGCATGGTGGGCACCAACATGGACGTCACCGAGCGCAAGCTCGCCGAGCAGCATCAGCGGCTGCTGATCAACGAGCTGAACCACCGGGTGAAGAACACGCTGGCCATCGTGCAGGCGATCGCCTGGCAGTCGTTCCGCTCGGGCGGGATGCCGCAGGCCGCGCGCGAGGCGTTCGAAGGCCGGCTTACCGCGCTGGCGGCGGCGCACGACGTGCTGACGCAGCAGAACTGGGAGGCCGCCGCGATCGGCCAGATCGTCGCCATGGCCGTCGCCCCGCACCATGCCGGCGACGGACGGCTGACCGCCGAGGGCCCACTGGTGAACCTGGAGCCGAAGACCGCCGTGGCCCTGGGCCTGGCCATGCACGAACTGGCCACCAATGCGGTGAAGTACGGGGCGCTGTCCTCGTCGCAGGGCCGCGTGGAGGTGCGCTGGACGATACAGGGCGGCCGGCTGCGGCTGACCTGGACGGAGTGCGGCGGCCCGCCGGTGGCCAAGCCGCGGCAGCGCGGCTTCGGCGCTAGGATGCTGGAGCAGGGCCTGGCGGAGGAACTGCGTGGCACAGTGCGGCTGGAGTTCCGGCCGGAAGGTGTGGTGTGTTCCGTCGAGGCGGCGCTGGACGCATAGGGCGCGACCCCGACCTCAGCCCATCTGGGCGGCGCGTTCGGCGTCGGCGATGGACTCCGGGGTTTCGACGCCGAGGCTAGCTTCGAAGTCCTGCAGCACATCCATCAGCTGGATCACGTTGGCGGCCAGCGGCCGGCCGCGCGGGAACTGGTAGCGCCAGAAGGTGGCGATGTGGCTGACCAGGCCGCAGCCCTCGCCCAACGACAGGAACATGTCCGGCGACTTCAGCAGGAAGTCGCGGAACGCCACGGCGTTGCCCTCGGTGGTGAGCTGGGCGAACACCTCGTCGTAGGTGTTGAGGTGGTTCATCACCGTCTTGACCTGTCGCTCCATCTTCTGGCGCAGGCGGACCTTGGTGGCCTCCAGCTCGGCGGCGGTCTCGGTGTCGATCGGACCGACGACGCGGACCCGGCCCAGCTCGGCGAACACGTCGCGTAGATTGGCCCAGAGGCTGTTCAGCACCCACTTGTAGTAGAGGAAGCCCTTCCAGGCGAAGATGCCTTCCTTGTAGTTCTCCTTCTCCAGGCGAAGCGTCAGGCGCAGCGGCTCCAGCCGGTCGTCCGTCTTGGCCGAGAGCAGCGCCTCGACCAGGCGGGCGATGTTGCCTTCCATGCCGTCGGTGTCGCGGTAGGCCAGCTCGATCAGCTTGGAGATCTCGGCGCCCACGAAGCGCTGCATGCGCGCCAGGTCGGGGGCGGAGATCTCGAAGTGGCTGGGGCTGATGTCGAAGCCGCGGCGCTTCATGTGCTCACGCAGCAGAAAGGGGTCGAGCGACGGCAGCTCGTCGATCGCCTCCAGCACGGCGATGTCGCGAGGCAGTTCCGGCGCCTCGCCGCGCAGCTCCTCGAAAGTGTCGAGCCAGCCGCGTTCGGAGACGAACAGCGAACGGCCGCCCAGGCCCAGGTCGGAGCGTTCGAACGGGATGATCAGCTTGATGGCGGTGTAGCGCAGCCGGTCGAAGGACTCGCGCTCCTGGTCGCGCAGGCGGTGACGCACGATCACCGCGCCGTTCAGGGTGCCGGCGACGAAGAACGGGTTCTTCTGGTGCTCGGGGTTGTCGGCGTTGCGGATCGCCAGGGCGGCGAGATTGAGCACACGGCTGGTCGACGCGGTCTTTTCGAGACCGCGCAGGCTGCGAAATGTCCGGTCGGACGCCTTACCCACTGCATTCTGCTCCGAGGCGGATCGGGGCCTGCCAAAATTGCCGCATCCGCGATCGCCGCCAGTTTAACCGTGTCGTGTAACTGGAAGCTGAATCCGCCGATTCGAAATTCGACTGTATTATGAGGCATTCGCGAGACCCTGCGCCTGCCCACTTTGGGGGCCTTGCGGTTGCAATAGGGCGCGAAGACGGCGAATCCGAATAACGCCGTTGTGCATCCACAGTCGGGGTGCGACGCGGCGCTTGCCACATCGCGGGATCGCGAACAGTTTGCGGCGTCGATCGGGAGAGGGATTATGCCTATGCGGGCTAGGGTCATGCTGGCCGGCGCGGTGGCGATGGGGTTGGCCGGCGGCGCGGCGTCGGCGCAACCGTCTGGCCAGCCGAGGTTCCCGCCGTCGCTGGAGCGCGAGCCGATGCTGGCCTGGCTGCAGCGCGAGACCGACATCCTGCCGGACCGGGTGGTGGCGGTGACGCCGCAGGCGCTGACCTCGATCGTCTCGACCTTTCCGGCCGGTGGCGGCCAGGGCCCGCGGGTGGTGATCCGCGCCGAGGCGCTGAGCGCGGAAACCTATGCCCGCACCGGCGCGCTGTCCTGGCACGTCTCGATGACCGCCGATTGCCAGGGCCACCGGGTGCGGCTGGGCGACACCACGGGCTATTCCGAGCGCAACCTGATCGGCGACCGGCGGCTGCTGCGCGCGGCGGAGACCGAGTGGCGCGCGCCGGAGCCGGGCACGGCCCTGGACAACGCCTGGCGCGCGGCCTGCGACACCAGCTTCAAGGGACCGTTCGAGGCTCCCAGCGTGAAGGTGACCCGGGCCGACGTGCCGCCGCCGGCAACCGCCGCCCCGGCCGCGCCGCCGCCGGCCG
>NZ_JANXWD010000016.1 GCF_025351295.1 Phenylobacterium sp. | reverse complement strand
GCCCTCTCCCTCTCGCTTCGCGGGGGAGAGGAGATTGTTCGCGGGGGGATAGGGGGGCTACATCCCTTTCGCGATCAGGCCCGCCAGCAGCTTGTCCGGCGTGATCGGGTAGTCGCGCAGGCGCACGCCGCAGGCGTTGTAGACGGCGTTGGCCACCGCGGCGCCGGCGCCGGAGTTGCCCAGTTCGCCGACCCCCTTGATGCCCATCGGGTTGGCCTTGTCGTCCACCTCGTCCAGCATGATCGCCTCGACCTCGCCGATGTCGGCCTGCACCGGCACCAGGTACTGGGCCAGGTCCTGGTTGATCAGCGAGCCATAGCGCGGATCCACGGCATTGCCCTCGGTCAGGGCGGATCCGACGCCCCAGATCATGCCGCCGGTCAGCTGGCTGCGCGCGGTCTTGGCGTTGAGGATGCGGCCGGCGGCGAACACGCCGAGCATCCGGCGCACCCGTACCTCGCCGGTTACCGGATCGACGCCGACCTCCACGAAGTGCGCGCCGTAGGTCTGGGTGCTCCACTCGCGGGCGTCCTGGGCGGGGCGGATCTCGCCCTCGACCGTCAGGCCCTCCGGCGCGGCGCGGCGAATCAGGTCGGAGAGGGTCTCGGAGCGGTTGGAGATCGCGATCACGCCGTCCTGAAACGTCACCTCCTCGGGTGCGCCGGCATGCAGCGGAGAGCCGGGGTCGCCCACGGCCAGGGCAGCGATGACCTTCTTCAGGTTCATGCCCGCCATCAGGGCCGCCGAACCGGCGGTCGCTGCGCCGAACTGGCCGCCGGAGCCGGGGGCCGGGGGCAGTTCCGAATCGCCGATCTCCACCCGCACCTGGCCCAAGGGCACGCCCAGGGTCTCGGCCGCGATCTGGGCCAGGACCGTGTAGGTGCCGGTGCCGATGTCGGTCATCCCCTGGCGCACGACGATCGTGCCGTCCGGCTCGACCGTGAAGCTGCACTTGGCGGGCAGCAGGAAGTTGCCACGGATGGCGGCGGCCATGCCCATGCCCACCAGCCAGCGCCCGTCGCGGACCTGGCCGGGGGTCGGCAGGCGGCGGTCCCAGCCGAACAGCTGCGCGCCCTCCTTCAGGCAGCGGACCAGCTGGCGCATGGAGAACGGCCGGCCGTTCTCGGGATCGACCGGCGGCTCGTTGCGGATACGCAGTTCCACCGGATCCAGGCCCAGCCGCTCGGCCAGCTCGTCCATGGCGCATTCCAGGCTCAGGGTCCCCGACGCCTCGCCCGGCGCGCGCATCGGCCCCGCGCCCGGCAGGTCCAGGTGGATCAGCCGGTGGCCGGTCAGCCGGTTGGGTGCGGCATAGAGGGCGCGGCAGAAGTTCGATGCGTGCTCGGTGAAGTTGCCGTCCCGGTGGCAGTGGGTCCAGGTCATCATCGACAGAGCGTCCAGCCGGCCGTCCCGGGCCGCGCCCAGCCGCACCCGCATCACCGTGGCCGGCCGGTGGATGGTGCCGTGCATCATCTGCTGGCGGGTGTAGGCCACCTTGACCGGCCGCCCGACCGCGCGCGCACCCAGGGCCGCCAGGGTCAGGTCGTCATAGGTCTGGCCCTTGCCCCCGAAGCCGCCGCCGATGTAGCGGGTCAGCAGCTGGACGTCGTCGCGCGGGATGCCGAGCGTCTCGGCCAGGCCGTGCTGGGCGGGCTTCACCATCTGGACCGAGGTGTGGGCGATGCATTTGTCGCCTTCCCACCACACGGTGGAAGCGCAGGGCTCCATCTGGCAGTGGTTCTGGATCGGGGTGGTCCAGGTCTCGTCGAGCTGGACGGCGGCGTCGCTGAAGCCGCGCACGAAGTCGCCGATCTCCACGTCCAGCTCGCCCGGCGGCTGGCCGGCGGCCTCCAGGCGGGCGCGGAAGTCCACGTCGGGCGTGTCGGCGTCGTAGGTCAGCTTGACCAGGTGCGAGGCGGCGACCGCGTTCTCCAAGGTGTCGGCGACCACGAAAGCCACCGGCTGGCCGAAGTGGAGGACGTGCGCGTCCTCCAGGGCCGGGCGCGAGGGGGACGTGCTGCGCGGATGGGCCTTGGTCCCCTTGGGCGCCTGTTTCGGCACGTTGAAGTGGGTCCAGACCGCCAGCACGCCCGGCGAAGCCTCGGCCGCGGCGATATCGGCGCCGACGACCCGCCCGCAGGCGATGGCGGCGCCCACCATCACCCCATAGGCCGGCGGCGACGGCGGCTGCACCTCATAGGCGTAGGGCGCGGTCCCGGTGACCTTCAGGGGCCCCTCGTAGCGGGCGACGCCCTTGCCGATCAGGCCCGAGCGGTTGGTCTTCACCGGATTGGGGGCTTCCCAGTCGTGAACAGAACTCATTGGCCCCTCGCCTTGGCTTCGCCGATGGCGGCCGCCGCGAGGCGGGCCACCAGGGAGATCTTGAAGTCGTTGCGGCCGAGCGGGCTCGCGCCCTCCAGCTCCTTGGCGATGGCCTCAGCGGGCGAGGCGCCGGACGCCAGTGCGCCCTCGGTCTCCGCCGCGCGCCAGGGCTTGGCCGCGACCATGCCCAGCGCCACCTGGCCGCCGGCCACCGCCACGCTGGCCAAGCCGCCGGCGTAGGACGCCCGGTCGCGCACCTTGCGATAGATCTGCCCGCCGGTCGGCGGCGGCGGCAGGACCACCGCGGTGATCAGCTCGCCGGGGATCAGGTGGGTTTCGTACTGCGGATTCTCGCCCGGCAGCCGGTGGAGCTCCATCACCGGGAAGCTGCGCGGGTCGCCGGACGGCGACAGCATCTCCACCCGCGCGCCCAGGGCCACCAGCGCCACCGCCATGTCGGAGGTGTGGGTGGCGATGCAGGCGTGGCTGGCGCCGAAGATCGCGGCGTTGCGGTTCAGCCCCTCCAGGGCGCCGCAACCCGAGCCCGGCGCGCGTTTGTTGCAAGGCTTGGTGGTGTCGTAGAAATAGGCACAGCGGGTCCGCTGCAGCAGGTTGCCCCCCACGCTGGCCTTGTTGCGCAGTTGCGGCGAGGCGCCGGCCACGATGGCCTCCGACAGCACCGGATAGCGGGCGCGCACGGTGGGATCGGCCGCCACCGCGCTGTTCGAGGCCGCCGCCCCGATCCGCAGGCCGCCCTCCGGCGTCGGTTCGATGGCCGCCATCGGCAGGCGGCTGACGTCGATCAGGTGGGCCGGATGCTCGATGTCCAGCTTCATCAGGTCCAGCAGGTTGGTGCCGCCGGCGATGAACCTGGCGTTGGGCGTCAGCGCCGCGGTTTTCACCGCGCTGAGGGCGCTGGTCGCACGCTCGTAGGTGAAGGGTCTCACGCCATCATCTCCGCGGCCTGCTTGATGGCCTCGACGATCTGCGGATAGGCGGTGCAGCGGCAGATGTTGCCGCTCATCCGCTCGCGGATCTCCGCCTCGGTGAACGCGGGCCTGGCGCCGGGCGCGGTCTCCTGGCTGGGCGCCCCTGCCTCCAGTTCGCGCAGCATGCCCAGCGTCGAGCAGATCTGGCCGGGGGTGCAGTAGCCGCACTGGAACGCGTCCTGGCTAAGGAACGCCTGCTGCACCGGGTGCAGCTTGCCCACCTGCCCGACGCCTTCGATCGAGACCACCTCGTCGCCATCATGCGAGACGGCCAGCGACAGGCACGAATTGATCCGCACGCCGTTGACCAGGACCGTGCATGCGCCGCACTGGCCGTGATCGCAGCCCTTCTTGGCCCCGGTCAGCTTCAGCTGCTCGCGCAGCAGGTCGAGCAAGGTGGTGCGCGGGTCTACGTCGAGCGACCGCGCCTCGCCATTGACGGTGATGGTTGTCTGCAACCCGTCCCTCCCGAATGCCTGGCCGCAAACCGCCGCGGCTCTTGAAACCTAGTCTGCGCCTCAGCCTTCACCAGGCGCCAGCGCCGTGACCGACAGCGCATGGAGCTGACCGGCCAGCTCCTCGGCGAGCGCTCGATAGACCATCCGCTGGCGGGCCACCTTGGCGGCGCCGGCGAAGGCCTGGGCCTCGATCGTCACGTTGAAGTGGCTCTCGCCGCCCTCCCGCGCACCGGAGTGGCCGCTGTGCCGGTCGGAGTCATCGACGATCTCCAGCCGGGTGGGCTGGAAGGCATCAGTCAGCTTGGTCTGGATGGCTTCAAATATGGCGCCCATCGGCCCGATCTTCAATTCTTGTACGGAAGTTTCTGCCCCCCATACTTGGGCCATGGCCGGAGCGTTTCAATATAAACCCAGATTCGTCGATATCCGCGTGCGACCGCCGTCCAAGGACGACGCGTCGGAGACGGACGTCAACGCCCTGAAGCCGGGGGAGCGGGCCTGCGACCATCCGGGATGCCGCCGGGTCGCCAACGCCCGCGCGCCCAAGGCCCGCGACATGCTGCACGAGCACTACTGGTTCTGCCAGCCGCACGCGGCCGAGTACAATCGCAACTGGAACTTCTTCGCCGGCCTGTCGGACGCCGAGATCCGGCGGCGCCAGACCGACGAGCTGATGACCGGCGGCCGGCCCACCTGGGACATGAAGGCCAGCCGCATGAGCCGCGAGGCCGCCGCCTTCGCCGCCAAGTTCAACAAGGGCGGGGCCCAGAACCCCGGGATGCGCGACCCCTTCAACATGTTCGGCGGCGGCGGCCACCACGCCCGCAAGCCCGAGGCCGAGAGCCGCAAGCTGGGCAAGATCGAGCGCAACGCCCTGGCCGACCTGGACCTGGACGAAAACGCCGACGCCCCGAAGATCCGCGCCCGCTACACCGAACTGGTCCGCCGCCTGCACCCCGACGCCAACAACGGCGACCGCTCCGGCGAAAACCGCCTGCAGCGGGTGATCCGCTCGTACCAGAGCCTGCGCAAGGCGGGGATGGTCTAGCGCCTCCTCTCCCCCCGCGAAGTGGAGAGGGAGAGGAGGTTCAGCTCGAGGTCACCGCGAACCCCTCATAGCCCTTCGCCGCGATCTCGTTGCACTTGTCGCGGTAGACCGGGAAGCCGCCGATGTAGGGCATGAAGACCCGGGGTTTGCCGGGCACATTGGCCCCCAGGTACCACGAGTTGGCCAGGGGATAGACGGTGGTGTCGGCCACCTCGTTGACGTGGGCGACCCACGCGTCCTGGGCGGCCTCGGTGGCCTCGATGGCCCCCAACTGGCGGTGGCCCATCCAGGCGATACAGTCGGAGATCCAGTCGACATGCTGCTCGATGGCGACCGCCATGTTGCAGAGCACCGAGGGGCTGCCCGGCCCGGTGACGATGAACAGGTTCGGGAAGCCGGCGATCATCAGGCCCAGGTAGGTGCTGGGGCCCGCCGCCCAGCGGTCCTTGAGCGCCGCGCCGCCGCGACCGCGGATGTCGATCTTGCCCAGGGCGCCGGTCATGGCGTCGAAGCCGATGGCGTAGACGATGGCGTCGACCGGGTATTCGCGGGCCGAGGTGCGGACGCCGGCCGGGGTGATCGCCTCGATGGGTTCCTCGCGCAAGTCCACCAGGGCGACGTTCTCGCGGTTGAAGGTGGCGTAGTAGCCGGTGTCGACGCACAGCCGCTTGGAGCCGATCGGGAAGCTCTTGGGCGCCAGCTTCTCGGCGGTCGCGGGGTCATTGACGATGGACCGGATCCGGTCGCGCACGAACTCGGCGGCGGTGTCGTTGGCCGCCCGGTCGGTGATCAGGTCGTTGAAGGCGCCCAGGAAGCTGAACCCGCCGCGCGCCCAGCGCTCCGCATAGGCGGCCCGGCGCTCTTCCGGGGTGGCCTCCAGCGCCGGCTTGTCGAACTGCTGCACCATGCCGATGGCGAAGCCGCTTTCGCGCGCCTCCGCCCGATACCGCGCGCGGTTCTGCGCCCAGTCGGCGGCCACCCGCGGGTCGATCGGGCCATTGTGCGCCGGGACGCTGAAGTTGGGGGTGCGCTGGAAGACGGTGACGTGGTCGGCCTCGGCGGCGATCAGCGGGATCGACTGGATGGCCGAGGAGCCGGTGCCGATGACGGCCACGGTCTGGCCGGTGAAGTCGACCCCCTCCTTGGGCCAGCTGCCGGTGCGCCAGGTCGGGCCCCTGAAGGTCTCCGCGCCTGGAAAGGCGATGTCGTTGGCCACCGACAGCACGCCCGTGGCCATCACGCAGTAGCGAGCGGACAGCGTCTCGCCCCGGTCGGTGGCGATCGTCCAGCGGTTGGTCGCCTCGTCGAAGATCGCGGCGATGACTCGGGTCTCCAGCTGGATGTCGGGCCGCAGGTCGAAGCGGTCGGCGACGTGGTTGAGGTACCGCAGCAGTTCGGGTTGGGTGGCGTAGCGCTCGCTCCAGACCCACTCGGCGTCTAGTTCGGGTGAGAAAGAGTAACTGTACTCCTGGCTCTCGATGTCCACCCGCGCGCCGGGATAGCGGTTCCAGTACCAGGTGCCGCCGACCCCGGTCCCGGCCTCATAGACCCGCGCCGTCAGCCCCTGCTGGCGCAACCGGTGCAGCATGTAGAGGCCCGAGAAGCCGGCGCCCACGATCACCGCGTCGAAGGCCGTCTCGCTTGGCATGGTCCACTCCCGCGTCAGGTTGTTTTGGCGGACGATACCGGACTTGGCGGCCCCTGACTGCCCCGACGTGGCGGAAGGCGCCCGGGTGAGGCAAAGTCGCGGGGTCACCCCCAGCCCGGACCTCCGCCCATGCCCCTTCGCCGCCTGGTCGCCGCCGTTCTCGCAGGCCTGATTCTCGCCGGCCCCGCCGTCGCCAAGCCGCCGGCGCCGAAGAGCGTCGAGCTATATGCGATGGACTGCGGCCGCATCCACGAGACCGACGCGGACGCCTATGCCGACGACGGCGCATACAAGGGTCAGGCGCGGGACCTGGTCGTCCCCTGCTTCCTGATCCGCCATCCCAAGGGCGACCTGATCTGGGACACCGGCCTGTCGCAGGCCATCGCCGACCTGCCGGGCCACAGGAATGCCTATGGCATGTCGGTGACCCACCGGCTGACCGACCAGCTGAAGGTGCTGGGCCTGACGCCGGTCGACATCGACTATCTCTCGGTCTCCCACAGCCATTTCGACCACAGCGGCAACGGCGGCCTGTTCGCGACATCCACCTGGATCGTCGACGCCGACGAGCGCGCCTACGCCTTCCGGCCCGCCGCCCGGGCCGACCAGGACGAATTTGCGCCCTACGCCGCGCTGGAGGGGGCGAAGACGATCCTGATCCAGGGCGACGGCGACTACGGCGTGTTCGGCGACGGATCGGTGGTGATCGTCCAGGCGCCAGGCCACACGCCGGGACACACCGTCCTGCTGGTGCGGCTGAAGCAGGCCGGGCCGGTGCTGCTAACGGGCGACATGTGGCACATGGCCGAGAGCCGCGCGACCCGGCGCGTGCCGCGCTTCAACACCGACCGCGCCCAGACACTGCGCAGCATGGACAAGGTCGAGGCCCTGGCGAAGGCGACCGGCGCCCGCGTGGTAATGGAACACGTCCAGGCCGATTTCGACGCCCTGCCGAGGTTTCCCGAGCCGCTGCGTTAGCGCTAGGGTCGTTCTAGGCACCGGCAGCGTGCGGCGGGACGGAACACCATGGGCGAACTGATCAGCGGCGCGCGGCGCATGGACATGGCCACGATGCAGGCGCGCGCCGCGCGGGCGGCCAGCGGCCTCGCCAGCTTGGGCATCGGCAAGGGCGACCTGATCGCCCTCTACCTGCGCAACGACTTCCCCTTCATCGAGGCCAGCGCGGCGGCCAGCCTGCTGGGCGTTTATGCGACCCCGGTGAACTGGCACTACACCCCAGACGAGGCGGCCTATCTGTTCGAGAACTCTGGCGCCAAGGCCATCGTCATCCACGCCGACCTGATCGAGCCGATCCGCTCGGCCCTGCCGCCTGGCGTGCCGGTGCTGGTGGTCCCCACGCCGCCGGAGATCGCCGAGAGCTATGGGATCGACCCGCCGCCGACCCCGGCCGGGATGCTCGAATGGGACGCGTGGCTGGAGGGCTTTGAGCCCTATGCCGGCCCGCCATCCACCGGCGGCGGGACGGTGATCTACACCTCCGGCACCACCGGCCGGCCGAAGGGCGTGCGCCGCCATCCGCCGACGGCCGAGCAGATCGAGGTCTATGGCCGCATCCTGCTGCGCGGGTTCGGCTTCGCGGGCTTCGGAGCGCCCGACGAGATGGTCACTGTGATCACCGGACCGATGTACCACTCCGCCCCCAACGCCTACGGCCTGTTCGCCGCCCGGGTGGGGGCCACGGCGATCCTGCAGCCGCGGTTCGACGCCGAGGAACTGCTGCAACAGATCGAGCGCCACAAGGTCACCCACCTGCACATGGTGCCGATTATGTTCCACCGGCTGCTGAAGCTGCCGGAGGACGTCAAGGCGAAGTACGACCTCTCGTCCCTGCGGTTCGTCGTACACGCCGCGGCGCCCTGCCCGCCGCCGATCAAGCGGGCGATGATCGAATGGTGGGGGCCGGTGATCGAGGAATATTACGGCTCCACCGAGACCGGGATCGTGGTGTCCTGCAACAGCGCCGAGTGGCTGGCCCACCCGGGCACGGTGGGCAAGGCGATCCCGGAGAGCCGGGTGATGGTCATCGACAAGGACGGGAACGCGCTGCCGCAGGGCGAGATCGGCGAGGTGGTGTCGCGCTCGCCCGGCATCAACGACTTCACCTATCACGGCGACGACCAGAAGCGCCGCGACACCGAGAAGGCCGGGCTGATCGCGCCGGGCGACATCGGCTATTTCGACGCCGACGGCTTCCTCTACCTCTGCGACCGGGCCAAGGACATGATCATCTCCGGCGGGGTGAACATCTATCCGGCCGAGATCGAGGCCGAACTGCTGAAGATGCCCGGCGTCGCCGACTGCGCGGTGTTCGGCATCCCCGACGAGGAGTTCGGCGAGGGCGTCTGCGCCGTGGTCCAGCCCAGCCCCGGCGCCGAGATCGACGAGGCGTCGGTCAAGGCCTACCTGCGCGGCCGGGTCGCGGGCTACAAGCTGCCCCGCCGCGTGGAACTAGCTGCGGACCTGCCCCGCGAGGACTCGGGCAAGATCTTCAAGCGCAAGCTCAGGGAGCCGTTCTGGGCAGGGCTGGAACGGCGGATCTGAGGCCGTTCCCTTCCCGCGCGGCGAGAGTGGAAGGCTACGCCTCGCTCGGCATCTTCTCGGTATCCACGGCGGACTGCATGGCCGGCGCGTAGCGCGAGCCGGTGACCGTCTGGCCGTTCACCGTGGCGTCGACCCTGGCGATTATGTCGGGCGTGAGGGCGATGGCCGCCGCCGCCGCGTCGTCGCGCATGTGGGCGGGGTTGGTGGTGCCGGGGATCGGGATGATGTCGTCGCCCTTGTGTAGCAGCCAGGCGAGGCAGAGCTGGGCGGTGGTGCAGCCGGCGTCCTTGGCGATCGCCGCGAAGGCCGCATAGAGCTTCAGGTTCGCGGTCAGGGCCCCGCCCTGGAAGCGGGGCATCCCGCGCCGGAAGTCGCTATCTTCAAGCTTGGCCGGATCGTGCCCTTCGCCGGCCAGGAAGCCGCGCCCCACCGGCGAGAAGGCCACGAAGGCCACGCCCAGCTCGCGGCAGGCGTCCAGCACGCCCAGCTCTGGATTGCGGGTCCAGGGCGAGTATTCGGTCTGCAGGGCGGTGATCGGATGGGTGGCGTGGGCGCGGCGCAGGGTCTCCGCCGACACCTCGGAGAGGCCGATCGTGCGGATCTTGCCGGCCGCCACCAGCTCGCCCAGGGCGCCGACGCTGTCCTCGATCGGCACGCGGCGGTCCCAGCGGTGCAGGTAGTAGAGGTCGATGACGTCGGTCTTCAGCCGCCGAAGGCTGACGTCGCACAGGGCCTTGATGGTCTCCGGCCGGCCGTCGAGGCCGCGCTCGGTGCCCTCGGCGTTGGTCAGGCCGCACTTGGAGGCCAGGGTGAACCTGTGGCGGTGCGGGCTCAGCACCTCGCCGACCAGGCTCTCGTTGTGACCGATGCCGTAGACCGCGGCGGTGTCGAAGAAGGTGTAGCCGGCGTCCAGCGCGCCCAGCAGTACATCCTCGGCCCGGGCGCGGGGCGGCGGTGAGCCATAGGCGTGGCTCAGGCTCATGCACCCCAGGCCGATGGCCGAAACCTCGAACGGACCGATCCGGCGTGTCTGCATGTGCGTCTCCTGTTGCGGCCCCGCGAAAGACGGCGCCGGGGGGCGCCGCGTCAAGCGCGGGCGGTGTAGGAGTTGGCGATGCTCAGAGTTTTCCTTACGGCATTGGCGCTGCTGCTGGCCGGCCGCGCGGCCGCCGAACCCACGCGCTACCTGCTGCAGCCCGACGCGGTCTGGACCGCCGGCGAGCCCATGCACCGCGGCTGGGTGGTGCTGGTCGCGGGCCAGACGATCGCCGCCGTAGGTCCGAAGGCCCAGGTCACAGCGGTCGGCGCCACGGTGGTGGCGCTGCCCGGGACCACCCTGATCCCCGGCCTGATCGAGCTGCACTCGCACCTGCTGCTGCACCCTTACAACGAGGCCGCGTGGGACGATCAGGTGCTGAAGGAGGCGCCGTTCTACCGCATCCTGCGCGCCGGCCGCGACGCCGGGCGCACCCTGTTGAGCGGCTTCACCGCCGAGCGGGACCTGGGCACCGAGGGCGCAGGCGACGCGGACGTGTCGCTCAAGAAGGCCATCGCCGATGGGGTGATCCCAGGCCCGCGCCTGTTCGTGGTCACCCGCGCCATCGTGGCCCGGGGCGCCTATGGGCCGCGCAAAGGCTTCCGCACCGACATGGACCTGCCGCAGGGGGCGCAGGAGGTCTCGGGCGACGCCGAGATCGTGGCGGCGGTGCGCGAGCAGGCCGCCATGGGGGCCGACTGGATCAAGGTCTACGCCGACTACCGGATCGGCCCGGACGGCTCGACGCGGCCGGCCTTCAGCCAGCACGAGCTGGAGGTGCTGGTGCAGACCGCCCACGATCTCGGCCGCCCGGTCGCCGCCCACGCCGCCGGCGCCGAGGGCATCCGCCGCGCGGTCGTGGCCGGCGTCGACACCATCGAGCACGGCTATGACGCGTCGGAGGACACGCTGAAGCTGATGAAAGCCAAGGGGACGGCGCTGGTGCCCACCCTGGCAGCGGTGGCCGCGACCTCGGAATATGCCCACGCCTACACGCCGGGTGGGCGGCCGACGCCGGGCATGGCGCGCTCGGCGGAGACCTTCCGGCTGGCCATGAAGCTGGGCGTCGTCATCGGCGCCGGCAGCGACGTGGGCGTGTTCGGGCACGGGGAAAGCTGGCGGGAGCTGGACTGGATGGTCCGCGACGGCATGGCGCCGATCGACGTGCTGACCGCGGCCACGGCGGTTAACGCCAAGCTGCTGGGTCAGGAGGGCAGGCTGGGTCGCGTGGCGCCGGGGGCGCTGGCCGACCTCGTGGCGGTGGCCGGCGACCCGACGCGGGACATCGCGGCGGTGCGCGACGTGCGATTCGTGATGAAGGACGGGAAGGTGTACCGGACGCCCTGACCTTCCAACGGGTGTCTTCCCGGTTTCCGCGCAGCGGAAGACCGGGACCCACGATCAAGCTCCGCGCCGCGGCCTCGCGGTGTCCGGTCGTGGGTCCCGGTCTTCGCGGGCCGCGAAACCGGGATGACACGCGGGGGTGGATCAGGCGGCCTTTGCCCAGGCCGCCGCGAACCACGGAACCAGCCGGCGGATGGCCTCCTCGATCTGCGGGGTGGAGACCGCGAAGCTCAGGCGGATGAACCGGCGGCCGTCGACGGGGTCGAAGTCGATGCCGGGGGCAGCGGCGACGCCGGTGTCCTGGAGGAGCTGTTTGCAGAAGGCCAGGCTGTCGTCGGTCAGGCGGCCGACGTCGGCGTAGATGTAAAAGGCGCCGTCGGGCGGAGCGATCTTCTCCAGGCCCAGGGCCGGCAACGCCTCCAGCAGCAGCTCGCGGTTGCGGCGGTAGGTGGCGAGGTGGCCCTGCAACTCGTCGTGGCAGTCCATGGCTGCCAGGGCGGCGTGCTGGGCCAGCGACGGCGCGGTCAGGAACAGGGCGCCCATATAGGCCACCGCGCGGGACGCCTCGGCGGGCGGCACGATCAGCCAGCCCAGCCGCCAACCGGCCATGCTGAAGTATTTCGAAAAACTGTTCACGACGATGGCGCCCGGCTCGAACTCCAGCATCGAGTGGGCCGGCTCGCCATAGGTCAGGCCGTGGTAGATCTCGTCGGAGACCATGCGGATGCCGCGCGTCCGGCAGACCTCAGCGATCGCAGCCAGCTCGTCGCCGGGGATCACCGTGCCGGTCGGGTTGGCGGGGCTGGCCAGGATGACGCCGGCCGGCGCGGGATCGAGGGCGGCCAGGGTGGCGGCGGTCAGCTGGAACCGGCTCTCCGCGCCGCAGGGGATCTCCAGCGGGACCATGTGCAGCGCCTTCACCGTATTGCGGTAGGCGACATAGCCGGGCCGGGCCATGGCAATGACGTCGCCGGGGTTGAAGGTGGCCGACAGCGCCAGCACCAGGGCCGGCGACGCGCCGCAGGTCAGCGTGATCTGGCCGGGCTTCACCGCCACGCCATAGGTCTCGGCATAATGGCGGCAGATGCGGGCCTTGAGCGGCGCGCTCTCCCAATAGCCCATACCGTCGGTGTCCAGCACCGCATGCGCGGCGGCCACGGCAGCGGCGGGCGCGCCGGTGGAGGGCTGGCCGAACTCCATGTGGAGGATCGAACGCCCTTCAGCCTTCAGCCTGTGCGCCAGGCCGCTGATCGAGATGGCGTGGAAGGGGTCGACGGCCGCGGTCATCGGTCCGCCCTAGCCGCTGGCGACGCGGGCGCCAAGCGGCTTGACCGCGGGCGCGGCGAGGGCGAAGGCGGGGCCAACGAGGGGAAACACGACAGTGGCGGCAACCGGACCCGGCGCGGGGCGCGCCTCGACGCGGCGCGTGCTGGCGGCCAGCATGATCGGCACGGCGGTCGAGACCTACGACTTCTACATCTATGGCACAGCCGCCTCGCTGGTGTTCGGGCCGCTGTTCTTCCCCAAGGCGTCGGCCTCGGCGCAGTTGCTGAGCGCGTACGCGACCTTCGCGGTGGCGTTCTTCGCCCGGCCGCTGGGCGGGGCGTTCTTCGGACACTTCGGCGACCGGATCGGGCGCAAGTCGACGCTGGTGGCCTCGCTGCTGCTGATGGGCGCCTCGACGGTGCTGGTGGCGTTCCTGCCGGGGTACGCGACGCTGGGATGGTGGGCGCCGTTCCTGCTGTGCGTGCTCAGGTTCGGCCAGGGCTTCGGCCTGGGCGGCGAGTGGGGCGGGGCGGTGCTGCTGGCGGTGGAGAACGCGCCGCCGGGCCGTCGCGGGCGGTTCGGCAGCATCCCGCTGCTGGGCGCGCCGACCGGCTTCCTGCTGGCCAACGGCCTGTTCCTGATCCTGGGCCTGGTCCTCACGCCCGAGCAGTTCAAGGCCTGGGGATGGCGGCTGCCGTTCCTGGCCAGCGTGGGCCTGGTGGGGATCGGGCTGTGGATCCGGCTGCGGATCGGCGAGACGCCGGCCTTCGAGAAGATGCTCGCCGCGGCCGAGACCAGCCCCGTGCCGACCGTCGAGGTGTTCCGGCGCCACCCGCTGGCCCTGCTGGGCGCGACCCTGGCGGTGATCGCCTGTTTCGCGATCTTCTACATCTCCACGACCTTCGCGCTGGGGTATGGCGTGGGGACGCTGAAGTACGACCGCGAGGCGTTCCTGGGCGCGCAGCTGCTGGCAATGCTGTTCATGGCCGGCGGCATCGTCGTGGCCGGGATCGCGGCGGACCGCGCGACCCCTCGGCAGGTGCTGATCGCCGGCTGCGTCGGGACGGTGGTGGTGGGCGGGGCCATGGGGGTGATGGTGGTGGCCGGGTCGCTCAGCCTGGTCTGGGCCTGGATGGCGGCGGCGCTACTGATGATGGGCCTGGTCTACGGGCCGCTCGGGTCCTACCTGCCCAGCCTGTTCCCGCCGCAGCTGCGCTACACCGGGGTCTCCATCGCCTTCAACATCGGCGGCATCCTGGGCGGCGGCCTGGCGCCCATCGTGGCCCAGAAGCTGTCGGAGACCGGCGGCGCGGCGCCGGTCGGCGCATACCTCGCCGCCGCCGCGGTGCTGAGCCTCTGCGGGCTGATCCCGCTGAAGGCGAGATACGGCGAATAGAATCCGCTCATCCCGGCGAATGCCGGGACCCAGATGGGACGGCGGAGCGGTGGGGCCTATGAGCGCGGCGTCTTTCCAACGCACCCCCAAGCTATTGGATCTGGGTCCCGGCATTCGCCGGGATGAGCGGGTTCATTTGGCCGGTGCGGGCGGCGTGTAGAGTTCGATGGGATTGCCCTCGGGGTCGGCGATGAAATAGGCGCCGGGGGCGACTAGGCGGGCGGGGACGCCCTGGGTCGCCAGCCAGTCGCACAGGCCCTTGGAGTCCGGCACCCGCAGGATCAGGCGTCCGGCGGTGGAGGGGCCGGGCTTGCGCTGCGGCGAGGCCAGGAGGGCCAGGATCGCGCTCTGCGGCCCGGCGCCCTCGAAGCCCATGATGTACTCGTACACCTTGCCTTCGCGGTCGTCGGTACGGACCACCTTCATGCCCAACTTGGCCTCGTACCAGCCCTTCTGGCCCTCTAGGTCCATGGTGTTCCAGCCCCAGCCGGAGATGTTCGCGGGCGCCAGGTTGGCCGGCGGCGCCGCCCGGGCGATTGCGGCGAGCCCCATCCCGGCCAACATCGCGGCCGCAAGGCCAATCGCGGCGATCTTCATGGTCTCTTCCCCTCGGTTTTCTTGCGTCAGACCGGCGTGTCCCCGGCCACGGTGGTGCGGTGCATCACGCGGCGATGGCCGTCGTAGCCGCCCAGGGCGTTGTGCATGGTGCAGCGATTGTCCCAGATCACCACCATGCCCTCGCGCCAGACTTGGCGGTAGATGAACTGCTCCTGGGTCAGGTGCTTGTACAGCTCAGACAGCAGCGGATCGCCCTGGTCGGGCGCCATCCCCTCGATCCCGACCGTGTAGACCGGCGAGATGAAGAGCGCTTTTCGGCCCGTCACCGGATGGGTGCGGACCAGCGGATGGGCGTGGGTCTTGTCGGCCTCGGGGCTGACGATGATCGGCATGGAGCGCTGGTCGAGCTCGCGGGCGTAGCCGCTCTTCGGCCCATAGGCGCGGGAGGCCGAATGGACAGCCTTCAAGGGCGCCAGCCTGGCCTTGGTGGCCGGGTCGAGCGCCTCATAGGCGCGCGTGGCGTCGCAGTAGAGGGTGTCGCCGCCGACCGGCGGGATGACCTCCGAGCGCAGGATGGTGGCGGCCGGCGGCTGGGGCTGGAAGCTCCAGTCGGAGTGCCAGGCGCCCCCGAACGGCGTCAGCGTCTCGTCTGGCTCGCGGCGGACCTCCAGCACGTTGGGATGGCCCGGCATCGGCGCCACATAGGGGTCGTCGCCGAACGGGCCCATCTGCAGGGTGAAAGCTTCCAGCTCGTCCAGGCTGAGCGGCTGGTCGGGGAAGCTGAGCACGCCGTGCGCCGCCCAGGCGGCCTTCGCCTCGGCCAGCACGTCGTCCGGCAAGGGCCCTCGAAGGTCCAGTCCCGCCACCTCGGCGCCGAAGCCGTGGGCGTGTGGCTTCACCGTGATCGTGCGGTAGGCGCTTTGCGCGTCCTGCAGCATACCCGTTCTCCCTGACGTTGGGTGACATGAAACACCCGTTTGCGTCGCGCTCGGCAAGCCTGTAATCGATCCCGGCCATGGCCGC
Organism: Phenylobacterium sp.; assembly: GCF_025351295.1. Taxonomy (GTDB): domain Bacteria; phylum Pseudomonadota; class Alphaproteobacteria; order Caulobacterales; family Caulobacteraceae; genus Phenylobacterium. The sequence continues at coordinate 18,049 of NZ_JANXWD010000016.1, read as the reverse complement.
TTTTGACATCACCGAAGACAAGCTGATCACGCTCGCGCCGGACCGGGAGGTCAACGCGCGCGAGGAGTTCGACGTCGATTTCGACTTCAAGGCTCCGGCCTTCACCGAACGCGACAGCCACGTGCCGGACATCGATCCGGGCTACAAGTTCGATCCCGAGACCACGCGGGCGATCCTCGCCGGCTTCGCCCGCGACCGCCGGGTGATGGTCCAGGGCTATCACGGGACCGGCAAGTCGACGCACATCGAGCAGGTGGCCGCCCACCTGAACTGGCCGCTGATCCGGGTGAACCTGGACAGCCACGTCAGCCGCATCGACCTGGTCGGCAAGGACGCCATCGTCCTGAAGGACGGCAAGCAGATCACCGAGTTCCGCGAAGGCATGCTGCCCTGGGCGATCCAGCGGCCGATCGCTCTGGTGTTCGACGAATATGACGCCGGCCGCCCGGACGTGATGTTCGTGATCCAGCGCGTGCTGGAGGCACAGGGCAAGCTGACCCTGCTGGACCAGAACCGGGTCATCCAGCCGAACAAGTGGTTCCGCCTGTTCTCCACGACCAACACGATTGGCCTCGGAGACACCACGGGGCTCTACCACGGCACCCAGCAGATCAATCAGGGCCAGATGGACCGCTGGTCGATCGTCACCACCCTGAACTACCTGGCCCACGACGTGGAGGCCGAGATCGTGCTGGGCAAGTCGCCGTCCTACCAGACCGCCGAGGGCCGCCGCACGATCAACGCCATGGTCCGGGTGGCCGACATGACCCGCAACGCCTTCATGAACGGCGACATCTCCACGGTGATGAGCCCGCGCACAGTGATCACCTGGGCCCAGAACGCCGAGATCTTCGGCGGCGACATCGGCCTGGGCTTCCGCATGACCTTCCTGAACAAGTGCGACGAACTGGAGCGCGGCACGGTGGCCGAGTTCTACCAGCGCGCCTTCGGGACCGACCTGCCGGAGTCGACGGCGCGGGTGCGGGTAGCCTAGGCGCCGCAGGCGGGAACCACGGAAACGCTGAAGAGCGCCGGAAAGCCTGAGGTGCTGCGGATCGCCGGGCCCCATCGTGGTCTTGGTGGTCGTCGCGTCGGATTGGAAGGCGCCGGGGCCCTGCCCGTTGGCCGGCGTCGGCGCGCGCCGCAGGCGCTGTCCCTTTGAACCACGGACCCACACGGATCTACACGGACTCGGCCAGAGAGGCTGGGCCGGCCGGGGGTCCTAGCGCGTCTTGTCCGTGTGGGTCCGTGTGGGTCCATGGTTGACCGTCTTTTAGGGCGCTACGCGCTGGGTCTGAGCGCCCGCTACTCCGGCGAGGTGGGCGGCGCCGTCCGGTACCAGGCCAGCTGCTCGCTGGTGGCCAGCAGCTGGCCGTCGCGGCTCCAGTAGCTGGATCGCTCGTCGGACGCGCCACCGCCGCCGACCCGGCCCTCGCACTCGACCAGGATGAAGTCGTCCCCTACCGCGGCCAGTTCCTCGGCAGTGGCGTGCAGATAGGCGGTAAGCGACAGGGTAGTGGTCATGATCGCGGGGCCCAGGGCGTACATCGCCCGCGGCGCCGAATTGTCGGTGATCATGCCCAGCATCGCCTTGTCCAGCGGCCCGCGCCGCGACCGCACCCAGGCCAGGGTCCGCGAATCGCCGGTCGCCCGCGGCGGGAACGTGTCCAGAGTCCGCCGCTCGAACGCCGAGGCGCCGTAGTGCTGCGAGGCGCCGGGGACGATCGGGCTCGGCAGGCTCTCCGGGTCCGGAGCGGCCGGCATGGCGGCGAAGGCGAAGTGCGGGGTGGTCGGCCGCCGCGCCAGGGTGACGATGGCGTGCACGCCCACCTGCTCCGAGCCGGCCGGCAACACCTCCACCTCCCAAACCCCGACCGAGCCGCCCTGCCGCAGCCGCCGCGTGCGGATGTCGAGCTCGCCCGAGGGCAGGCCCGCCGCGTAGGTGAGCGTCAGCGACAGCGCCTCCCCCACTGCCGTCGGCTCGGCCTCCAGCACCCGCACGCAGAGCCCGATGGCGTAGCCGCCCCAGAGCCCGCCCCGCGGGTTGCTCCACTCCGGCCCGGCGAAGGTGGTCCACCGCCCGGGCGCGACGGGGACAAGGTCGATGGCGTGGGTCTGCGTGGTGGTCATGCGGCCTCTGTACCCAGCCGCCGCCGGGTAACGGAAGGGGTTGGGTGACAGAGAGGCGGAGCGCTGGCTTCCCGGCGGGCGCCCTGACCTGACCGGCCTAACGCTTGCTTCACCCGAATATGGCCATCTCTCACAACAGTCGCTTTCCGAGAATGGCATGACGAACCGGCCCAAACGTTGCGACGGCTGCCGAAACGGCGAAGCGCTCGGCTTCAGCTTCTCGATGGCCTTCCAACCGATCATGGATCTCAGCACCGCAAAGCCCTTCGCCTATGAAGCGCTGGTGCGCGGCCGCGAGGGCCAGTCCGCACAGAGCGTGCTCGCCCAGGTGACGCCCGAGAACCGCTACGCTTTCGACCAGCAGTGCCGGGTCAAGGCGATCCAGACGGCCGCCGCGGCTGGCCTGCTGGACACCCCGGCCAAGCTGTCGATCAACTTCCTGCCCAACGCCGTCTACGAGCCGAAGGCCTGCATCAAGCTGACCCTCAAGACCGCGGCCGCCATAGATTTCCCGACCGACCGACTGATCTTCGAGTTCACCGAGAACGAGGAGATGGTGGATCCGGCCCACGTGTCGAAGATCGTCGACAGCTACAAGCGAATGGGCTTTGGCACCGCGCTGGACGACTTTGGAGCCGGCCACGCCGGGCTGAACCTGCTGGCCCGCTTCCAACCCGACATCATCAAGGTCGACATGGAGCTGGTCAGGGGGCTGGACGCCAGCCTCCCCAAACGGATCATCATCGATGCCATCGTGAAGATGTGCGCCAAGCTCGACATCGTGGTGATCGCCGAAGGCATTGAGACCGACGCCGAGCTCGACGCGCTGCGCGCCATCGGCGTCCGCTATATCCAGGGATACCTGTTCGCCAAGCCGGCGTTCGAGCGGCTTCCGGTCGTTCACCTGCCGGCCGAGACCCTGGCGCGCTCTGCTTAGAGTGGACGATGGCCATGCCGGGGTTGGGACCGCTTTTGTCGGTCACGCTCTAAGGGCAGGTCGCGAACGAGCGCCCTATGCAGCCCGGGGCGTGATCTTGTCCAGCGCCGAGCCCAACTCTCGCCTGCGCTGCATCAGGTCGTAGTCCATCTGCAGACCCAGCCAGAAGCCCTCGCTCAGGCCCCAGTAGCGGGCGAGGCGCAGGTCCGTGTCGGCGGTGATGGCGCGCTTGCCCAGGGCGATCTCATTGATACGGCGGGGCGAGACGCCGATGGCGCGCGCGAGCGCCGTTTGGCTGAGGGCCAAGGGCGCCAAGAACTCCTCCATCAGGATGTCACCTGGGGTCGGGTTCCTGAGCAGGTCGGGCGCTTCAGTGGTAGTCGCAGATTTCGACATCGTCGCTGTGTCCATCATTCCAGCGGAAGCAAATCCGCCATTGCTGGCTGATCCGGATCGAGTGCTGCCCCTGCCGGTTTCCCAGCAGCGCCTCCAGGCGGTTGCCGGGTGGGACGCGTAGATCGTCCAACCGCCCGGCCCGGTTCAGGATGCGGAGTTTGCGCAGCGCCGTGTCCTGAATGTCCGGCGGCAGTCGGCGAGCTCTTTCGCCGGCCCAGACTCGCGCGGTCTCGGGATCACGGATTGTTCGGGTCATCTACAATCCATATAACGCATAACGTTATGCGTGGCAACGCATCGCCTGCCACTTTCCATCCCCACGGGTCCCAATAACTCAGTTGAGGCGGCATTCCCTCTCCACCGCTCGCTCGTTGGCGAGCGGTTCCCTCTCCCGCGTGCGGCGGGAAAGGAAGGCCCCTAAGGCAGCGCGAAGGCCATGACGTAGTCGCCTTTTTCGGGGCTCTGGGAGGCGCCGCCGGCGGTGACGACGACATACTGCTTGCCGGTCCTGGGGGAGACGTAGGTCATCGGCGTGCCGGCGGCGGCGACCGGCAGCGCGGCCTTCCACAGCTCGCGGCCGGTGGCGTTGTCGTAGGCGCGAAGGTAGGCGTCCATGGTCGCGGCGCGGAAGGTGATCCCGCCGGCCGTAGTGATCGGGCCGCCCAGGGCGATGGTGCCGATGGGGATCGGCAGGTGGGACTTGATCCCGAGCGGCCCCTGCCCCTCGGCTGTCCCGGCCGGCACCTGCCAGACGATCTCGCGGGTCTTCAGGTCGATGGCGGTCAGCATGCCGTGGGGCGGCTGTACGCACGGGGCGAACAGCGGGCTTAGGAACCAGTCGTTCTTCGACTTGTAGGCGATGGCGTTCTGGCTCTGCGGCGGGCGGTCCTTGCTGCGGGCCGGGGAGAGCTCCGGCTGGTTGGTGCGCGCCAGGCTCACGCTCTGGGCCATGCGCACGTCGCTGACCACCAGCAGGCCGCGGCGCGGGTCGTAGGCCCCGGAGCCCCAGTTCATGCCGCCGGCGTTGCCGGGGTACTGGATACTGGGCCGCTCCGGGCTGCCGGGTGGGGTGAAGTCGCCGTCGTAGCGCCGCTGCAGGAACATGATCCGGCAGGCCAGCTGGTCCAGCGGGGTGGCGCCCCACATCATCTTCTCGGTCAGGCGCTCGACGCCGATGGTCGGCATCTCGACCGAATAGGGCTGGGTGCGGGCGAGCCATTCGCCGGGCTGCGGGTCCTGGGGCACACGGACCTCGACCACCTTGGTCAGCGGCTCGCCGGTGCGGCGGTCGAGGACGAAGATCTGGCCGCGCTTGGTCAGCTGGACCAGGGCCGGCTTGGTGGCGCCGCCCTTGAGCGGGAAGTCGATCAGCATCGGCTGGGCGGGGACGTCGTAGTCCCAGACGTCATGGTGGGTGGTCTGGAACATCCAGCGCTTCTTGCCGGTGGCCGCGTCGAGGGCCACGACCGAGGAGGAATAGGCCTCCGACTGCACTGAGCGGTGCGAGCCCCAGTAGTCGGGCGTGGAATTGCCGGTGGGCAGGTAGATCAGGCCCAGCGCCGGGTCGAAGGCCGGGGTCGACCAGACGTTGGGGGTGCCGCGGGTATAGGTCTGGCCGGGGGGCGGCAGCCTGACGATCGCCGGGTTGCCCAGGTCCCAGGTCCAGACCAGGGCGCCGGTGACCACGTCGAAGGCGCGGACCGCGCCCGAGGGCTCGGCGATTTCCTGGTTGTCGGCCACCCAGCCGCCGATGATCACCCGGTCACCGACCACCGTGGGCATCGAGGTCTGGAAATAGAAGCCGCGCTTGATCGGGCCGATGCCGACCGAGAGGTCAACCATGCCGTTGACGCCGAAGCCCGGGCAGGGCTTGCCGGTGGCGGCGTCCAGGGCGAACAACTGGGCGTTGATGGTCGAGGAGATAATCCGGCGGCGGCACAGCGGCGCGTTGGCCGAAGCGGCGGCCGCCGGCGCCGCGGCGGGCCTGGCGGCGACCGCGACGGCGGCGATCTTGACGGGCTTGTCCGCCGGTTTCCCGGCGGGCGCGGCCTTGCCGGCCGGCGGGGCGGCGATGGCCAGGGTGGGCTTGGGATCGGCGGCGTCCCAGTAGCCGACGCCGCGGCAGCGATTCCAGAAGAACGGCTTCACGTGCGGGTCGTGCCGCCACTTCTCCTTGCCGGTGTCGGCGTCCAGCGCGATCACCACGTTAGTGGGGGTGCAGACGTAGACCGTGTCACCGACCTGCAGCGGGGTGTTCTGGTCCTGGCTGCCGCGGTTGAGTTTCTCGCCGGTGCGGAAGGTCCAGGCGACCTTCAGCTTGTCGACATTGTCGAAGTTGATCTGGTCGATGGGCGCATAGCGCGAGCCGCCGGGATCGCGGCCGTAGTAGCGCCAGTCCGAGACGGTGGGCATGGCCGGGGCCGTGCTTTGGGCCTGGACCGGCGTGTCGGCCTGGCCCCAGGTCAGGGTGGCCGGCAGGGCGGCCGACAGCACGCAGAGGCAGGCCAGCGAGGCCAGGGTGACGGACGCGCCGGCCTGGCCGCGCATGCGGCCCTGGGGACCGGAGGGGATCACCGCCAGGACGAAGACGCCCAGCACGGCGGGGGCGAACAGGCGCGGCAGCAGCGGCCAGAAGACCAGGCCTGACTCCCAGAACGCCCAGCCCAGGGTGACCGCCAGGGTCCCGGCATAAACCAGGCCCGCGGCGGGATGGCGGCGCACCAGCAGCACGCCCGTCGCCACGATCGCCGCGCCGGCCAGCAGGTAGTAGGGCGACCCCTGCAGCCAGATCAGCCAGCCGCCGCCGCCCAGCAGGGCCAGCCCCACCAGCGCCACCAGCCCGCCGCCGACCGCGGCCCAGATGCGCGCCGGCCAGCCCGCTTCCTTGTCAGACGCCATTCCCGTTTTTCCTCGACTCGCGCGCGGACCTTAGTCGCCTGAATCGGCGGCGTCATGAAGGACGCTGGACCTGGCCCGGTCAGGCGCGATGATCGCAAGCAGTGTTCGAAGACCAGAAGGGCAGAAGTCGAAGGCGTATCTGGCGTGGAAGTCGGACTCCCTTCCTCCTCGATGGAGGACGGGTCGGGGATGGTGGTGTGCGCAGCGCCTTGGTGACAGCCCCAGGTCGGCGCCTACCCGGGGCTCTGCGTGACTTGGGGGGCTACACCACCACCCAACCCTCCTCCATCGAGGAGGACGGTTCGCGTTTCGACTACCTGCCCGTGAGCTTCTTGCCCGCGAAGACCCCCAGCGCCACGAACAGCAGGAAGCCGACCACGGCGACGATGAACAGCAACTTGGCGACGCCGGCCGCGGCGCCGGCGATGCCGCCGAAGCCGAGCGCGCCGGCGATCACGGCGACCACAGCGAAGATCAGGGCCCATTTCAGCATGTCGGTTCTCCTCGGGTCACAACCCATCAACCTAGGCCGCAACAACGCCGGCGAAGCCCCGCGCGTTCCGCCGCGCACGATTCCTTGTTTCACCCGGGGTCAGGCCTGATCTATTGAGCGCCTGACATGGCCAAGACCCCGGAAAGCCCCCTCGAGCCCTTCAAGCGCGCGCTAGCGCACGCCGCGCGCTCGCTCGCCGAGACGGCGGACCTGGAAATCGTCTATTCGGGCGAGGGGCCGATGCTGTCCGGCAACCGCGCCGTCCTGCCCCACCCGCCCCGCGACCTGACCCCGGCCGACGCCGCGCGCATCCGCGGGCTGGCCGACCAGATGGCGCTGCGCGTCGCCCACCACGACCCGGCCGCCCACGCCAAGACCCGGCCGCTCTCCGGCGCCGGCCAGCCGATCTACGACGGCCTGGAGCAGGTCCGCATCGAGGCGATCGGCGCGAATGCCATGGGTGGGGTGAAGTCGAACCTGCGCGCGGTCATGGACCACGCCTGGGCGCGCCGCGTGTTCAACGAGGCCGAGGCCATGGCCGCCCCGCCGATGGCCGAGATTCTCAGCCTGATGGTCCGCGAGCGGCTGACCGGGGAGCCGCCGCCGCCGATGGCGCGGGCCCTGGTCGACATGTTCCGCGGCGAGGTGGAGGCCAAGGCCGGCGCCGATATCGACCGCCTGACCGACGCCGTGGACAACCAGAAGGCCTTCGCCCGCATCGCGCGCACCATCATCCGCGACCTGGAGATGGGCGACGACCTCTCCGACGTCCCCGACCAGCCCGACGACAGCGAGGACGGCAGCGAGGAGGGCGAACCCGAGAGCTCCGACGACAACGACGACGGCGACGGCGAGAGCCAATCCCCGCAGCAGTCGGCCATGGACGAGGACGAAAGCGCGCGTCGCGACGCCGAGGACGCCGACAGCCAGGCCATGGACTCCGAGGCCGACCCCGACGCCGAGGACAGCGACGAGCCGCCGGACATGGGCGACGGCGAGCAGCCGGCCCGCCCCGACGCCTCCGGCGACAACCGCGCGATCACCTACAAGGTCTTCACCACCGGCCACGACGAGATCGTCGCCGCCGAGGAGCTGTGCGACCCGGAGGAACTGACCCGCCTGCGGGCCTATCTCGACCAGCAGCTGGCCAGCGTCTCGAACGTGGTCTCGCGCCTGGCCAACCGGCTGCAACGCAAGCTGCTGGCCCAGCAGAACCGCGCCTGGACCTTCGACCTGGAGGAAGGGATCCTCGACACCTCGCGCCTGACCCGGGTGATCACCGACCCGACCGCCTCCCTGGCCTTCAAGGACGAGGAGGACACCGAGTTCCGCGACACCGTGGTGACCATCCTGATCGACAATTCCGGCTCCATGCGCGGGCGGCCGATCATGGTGGCGGCGGTCTGCGCCGACATTCTGGCGCGCACCCTGGAGCGTTGCGGCGTCAAGACCGAGATCCTGGGCTTCACCACCCGGGCCTGGAAGGGCGGCTTGTCGCGGGAGGACTGGCTGAAGGCTGGCAAGCCCGCCCAGCCGGGCCGGCTGAACGACCTGCGCCACATCATCTACAAGGCCGCCGACGCCCCCTGGCGGCGCGCGCGGCGCAACCTCGGCCTGATGATGCGCGAGGGGCTGCTGAAGGAGAACATCGACGGCGAGGCGCTGATGTGGGCGCACCACCGGCTGATGGGCCGCGCCGAGGCGCGCCGCATCCTGCTGGTGATCTCCGACGGAGCGCCGGTCGACGACAGCACCTTGTCCGTCAACTCCGGCCACTACCTGGAGCGCCACCTGCGCGAGGTGATCGGCGAGATCGAGGCCAAGAGCCCGGTGCAGCTGATCGCCATCGGCATCGGCCACGACGTCACCCGCTACTACAAGAACGCCGTGACCATCGTGGATGTGGAACAGCTGGCAGGCGCCATGGTGGAACAGCTGGCCGACCTGTTCGACGAGGAGGTCCGGCGGGTCACCCGCAAGAACGCCAACCTGCTGGCCCCGCCGCCCAACACCCAGGGGCCGCAAGGGTCGGGGCCCCGCCGCTCGACGTTCAAGGAAGTCCGGAGGGCGACGGCTTGAGGCGGCTGGCGGCGCTCGCGGCCCTCGCCGCGCTGGCCGCCTGCGCGCCCCAAGCCGCCTCCCTGCCCAGCGCGCCGGTCCAGGCCGGCCCGGCCATCCGGGTCAAGGCCGAGCCCGTGCCGCGGTGGCTGCCGGGCAGCGCGCCGCCGGTGGAGGTCGGGACGTTCAGCTACGCCGGCGGCCTGCACCTGACCTCGCCCGACACCAGCCGCCTGCACGGCCTATCGGACCTTGAGGTGCTGCCGGACGGGCGGATGGTGGCGGTCAGCGACGAGGGCGACCTGGTGCACGGCCGGATCGTGCTGGACGCCAAGGGTCGGCTAGCCGCGGTGGCCGACGTCACCTTGGCGCCGCTCACCGACCTGGCGGGCAAGCCGCTGACGGGGTCCAAGACCGACTCCGACTCCGAGGGCCTGGCGCTCTGGCCCAACGGCGACCTGATGATCAGCTTCGAACGGCGCCATCGGATCTGGCTCTACCCCGCCGCCGGCGGACCGCCGCATGCGATCCCTTTCCCCGACGCGCCCTTTCCGAGCAACGAGGGCATGGAGGCCCTGGCGCTGGACCCCGTGACCGGCCCCGACGCCTATATCGCCGGGCGCGAGGACACCCGGGAGACCTGGACCTGCCGCCTCTCCGGCGGCTGCGCGCCCGGAATCCGCCCGGGCCAGGACGGCCAGGGCAAGCTGGTTTCCGCCCGCCCCCTGCCGGAGGGTCGCTGGGCCTTCCTGCTGCGCGACTTCAACCCGCTGGCCGGGGTCACCACCCGCCTGCTGATCACCGACCGCGCGGGCAAGACCCTCGACCTGCTGAAGATCGCCCGGCCGGCCACCGAGGACAATTTCGAGGGCGTCGCCGCCCTGCCCCGCCCGGACGGCAGCATCCGCTTCTACCTGATTTCCGACGACAATTTCGCCAGCCAACAGCGGACGCTGCTCCTGGCGTTCGACTGGCGACCGCGTAGCGTGAGGTGACCATGAAGCAGGACATCATACTGCCGACCGACGACGGCGCGGCGCGCGCCTTCGTGTTCACGCCGAACGAGGGGTCGGGCCCGTGGCCGGGCGCGATCCTGATCATGGATGCGCCGGCGATCCGCCCGGCGATGTTCGAGATGGGCGAGCGGCTGGCGCAGGCCGGCTACTATGTGATCCTGCCCGACATGTTCTGGCGCGCCGGCCCCTACGATCCGCCGAATATCGCCGCGGCCCGGGCGGGCGACCCCGATGCGGTGGCGCTGTTCACCAAGCTGCGCGGCTCGACGGGCGCGGGGCGGCAGATGACCGACGTGAAGGCCTGCCTGGACTGGCTGGCGCTGCAGCCGCAGGTCAAGGGCGAGAAGGTGGGGATCACCGGCTACTGCATGGGCGGCGGCATCTCGCTCAGAGCTGCGGGGACCTTCCCCGAGCGGATCGCCGCGGCGGCGTCATTCCACGGCGGCAACATGGCCACCGACGACGCCAAGAGCCCGCACCTGTTGGCGGGGAACATCAAGGCCAAGGTGCTGATCGCCGGCGCCGAGCAGGACTCGGGCTTCGACGAGGCCCAGAAGGACCGGCTGGCCGCCGCGCTGAAGGCCGCCGGGGTCGAGGCGGAGGTGTCGATCTGGGCCGGCTGCAAGCACGGCTGGGTGCCTACCGACATGGCCGTCTACAACCGCGACGGCGCCGAGCGCCACTGGCGCGAGCTGGAAGCCCTGTTCGACAGCGTGCTGAAGTAGGCCCCCAACAAGCAGCCGTCATCTCAGCCTGGGGCTGACCGGGGGCTGACGCGAATGAAAAAGGCCGCTGTTTCCAGCGGCCTCTTTGGAACGAAGCTCAGGTCAGCCTTACGCCGTGGCGGTTTCCGCGAGCTTGGCCTTCAGCTGGCGCTTGATCTTCAGCGCCTTGGGCGAGAGGACCTCGTCCTTGGCCTTCAACAGGACGGGGTCGAGACCGCCCTTGGAATCCAGGGTACGCAGGGCCGCATTGGTGATCCGCAGGGTGAAGTTCTGGCCCAGGGCCTCGGACTGCACCTTGATCGCGGCCAGGTTCGGCATGAACCGACGCTTGGTCTTGATGTTCGAGTGGCTCACGTTGTGGCCGACCATCGGGCCGACACCCGTGAGTTCGCAGCGACGCGACATGGCGAGATAACCTTCGCATAGAAATAGGGAGCGACAGGCAGAGCCCGCGCGAAGAGCGGGCGATATAGAGGAAGGGCGCCTTGCACGTCAAGGCGAGCCTCGCACGCGGCCGATCCGTCGCGGCCCGATACCCTACTTCGTTGTGGTCCGAAGCGACTCGGCCACAACATGTCGTAGGGAACAAAGACTGAATTGCTGGGTGTCAGCGATTCGGTCGTGATTCGTTGCGGGCCCGTTCCTGCACTCAAGCTTTCCCCATTGAGCGCTGCCTTGGGAGGTCCCGATGCCGACAGCGGCCGAGAAACGCACCCGGTTCCGGACGCTGCACGAGCGGGGCTGCTTCGTGATCCCCAACCCCTGGGACGTGGGCAGCGCGCGGATGCTGCAGGCCCTGGGCTTCCCGGCCCTGGCCAGCACCAGCTCCGGCTTCGCCTGGTCCACCGGCCGGCTCGACAACCAGGTCCCGCTGGACGACATGCTGGCGCACCTGACCAGCCTGTGCGCCGCCACCGACCTGCCGCTGAACGCCGACTTCGAGAACGGCTATGCCGATGCGCCCGAGGGCGTGGCGGCCAACGTGCGCCGCGCGCTGGATGCGGGGGTCGCCGGTCTCTCGATCGAGGACATGAGCCACGAGCCCGGCAAGCCGCTGTACGACACGGCCCTGGCGGTCGAGCGGGTGAAGGCGGCGCGGGCGGCCATCGACGCCGAGGGGACCGGCGCGGTGCTGGTGGCGCGGGCCGAGGGCCTGCTGATCCGGCAGATGGACCTGAGCCAGACCCTGGACCGCCTGGTCCTGCTGGCCGACGCCGGCGCGCATTGCCTCTATGCGCCGGGGCTGCGGACAGCCGAGGAGATCGCCGCGGCGGTGAAGGCGGTCGCGCCGCTGCCGCTCAATGTGCTGATGATGGCGCCCGGCCTGTCGGTGACCGAACTCGCCGACCTGGGCGTGCGGCGGATCAGCCTGGGCGGGGCCTTGGCGCGGGCGGCCTGGGGCGGGTTCCTGAAAGCGGCGCGGGAGATCGCCGGGACGGGCCAGTTCTCGCTGCTCGCCGGGGCGGCGACGGGTGCGGAGCTGAAGGCGCTGCTGGCGCCGGGAGGCTAGACAGATCGACTCTCAGATGGATCGCCGCCCTACGCCTCCCCAAGGGTCGTCATGGCCGGGCTTGTCCCGGCCATGACGTTCAAAAAGATAGTGGAATAGGGGGATCTAACCCTAGTCGGCCCCCTGGAGCGTCCGCACGGCCTCGTACTGGGCGGTGATCATCCGCGTCGCGTCGATGCGGTCGCCGTCCGCGGCCACCAGTTCCAGGTGGACGTGGTTGGTCATGCCGCCCGGATACTTCTGCTGCAGCGAGTGGGCCGTGCCGATCGGGTGGCCGACGGCGACGGTGTCGCCCACCTGGACCTTGGGGTTCACGTAGAAGACCCGCGCCGCATAGTGCAGGGCGGGATTGGTGATCTCGACGAACTTCAGGGTCTGGTCGCCGGGATAGGCGAAACCGATCCTGGTGACGTAGCCGGAGATCGGCGCCTCGACCACCTGGCCGGCGTCGGCCTGGAAGTCCACGCCTTCGTGGCGGCGCGACCCGCCATCGCGCGAGGCGCCGAACTCGCCCTCCCCATAGGCGTCGTGGCCGCGCGGCGCGTGGCCGGTGGGGTTGGCGAAATCGGCGCGGCCGTCGCCGTCGAGGTCGATGCCCTCCCAGACCAGCCGCATCGCCGGCGGGGCAGCCGGCGTCACCGTGGCGACCGCGCGTTCGACCGCGGTCATCAGGTGGGCCCGGCCTAGCGGCTGGGCCAGCGGCGTCGCCGCCGCGGCGGAGGCGGCCACCACGGCGGTGAGGGAGAGGAGAAGCAGCGGCCGATCCTGGGCCAGTTGTCGGAGACGCGTACGCAGGCCGGGGATCATCCGGGACCCTTACTCAAAGATGCGCCTCGCCGGACGGACGCCGGACTTCAGGGCGGATGGGACGGGGAAGCCGCAGGGGCGCGGCGAGCGATGGGTCCTGGCTGCGGACCGAGGCCAAAAATAGGCGCCGGCGCCGAATTAACCATGCGACCGGTCGCCGCCCCGCGTTCGGCGGGCCCTTGCGGACCCTTGTTTGCTCTGTTACTAACCGACTGGTCAGTTATTTATAGGCTAGGACCATGGACATCGGCGCACCGAAATTCCGCCGGCGGAAGGCCGACCGTCCCGACGAGATCGTCAAGGCGGCCCTGGCGGTGTTCTCCGAAAAGGGCTTCGCGGCGGCCAAGCTGGACGAGATCGCCCGGCGGGCCGGCGTGTCGAAGGGCGCGGTCTATCTCTACTTCGAGACCAAGGAAGAGATCTTCCGGGCCGTGGTCGGGCTGGCGATCGCGCCGAACATCGCGGCGGTGAAGGCGATGGCGGCGGCCCACCCGGGACCGCTGGCCGACCTGCTGCGCGGCGTCGCCCGCCACATCGGCGGGGTCATCGAGGCCACGCCCCTGGGCGGGGTGCTGAAGATGGTGGTGGGCGAGGCGCGGAACTTCCCGGAGATCGCCCGGGTCTGGCACGACGAGCTGGTCTCCCAGGCCCTGGGCGCCATGGCGGGCGCGATCGCCGCGGCCCAGGCACGGGGCGAGGTGAAGCCCGGCGACCCGCGGATCTATGCCCTGCAGCTGATCGCGCCCCTGTTGGTGGCGGTGCTGTGGCGCGAGACCTTCGTGCCGGTGGGCGCCGCGCCGTTCGACCTGCCCGCGGTGATGAGCCAGCACATCGAGACCCTGCTCTGCGGCCTGCTGACGGAAGGGGCCCGCGCATGAACCGGCAACGCCTGCTGATCCTGGGCCTGATCGTCATCGCGGCGGCGATCGTCGCCCTGCTGGTCATGGTCCCGCGCCTGGGCAAGACCCACACCCTGTCCGGCTACGTCGAGGGCGAGCCGCTCTACCTGGCCGCGCCGATCGCCGGAACGGTGCGGGCACTCAATGTCGAGCGCGGCCAGGACGTGGCCGCCGGCCAGGCGCTGTTCGTGGTCGACCCGGCCCAGGTGCGCGCCGCCTACGACCAGGCTTCCGCGCAGTCGTCGGCCGCCGCTGCGCAGGCGCAGGACGCGCGCAAGGGCCAGCGACCGGTGGAGCTGGCCGTCTACGACGCCAATATCGCCGCCGCCGAGGCCCGGGCCCGCGACGCGGCCTCCACCCTGCGGCGGGTGACCACCCTGGCGCGGCAGGGCTGGGACTCCCAGGCCCAGTTCGACGACGCGCGGTCCGCCGCCCAGGCCGCCGACGCTGAGCTGGCCGCCGCCGGTCGCCAGCGCGACGCCGCGGCGCTGGGCGCCCGAGCCGACCAGATCCACGCCGCCGACGCCAGGCTCGCCGAGGCTCAGGCCGGGGTGATCGGGGCCGGCGCGCGGCTCTCCGACGTGGCGCCCCGCGCGCCCGGCAAGGCGCGGGTCGAGGACGTGTTCTTCCACGCCGGCGAATGGGCGCCGGCCAACCAGCCGATCCTCAGCCTGCTGCCGGACGCGCGGATCAAGGTCCGGTTCTTCGTGCCGGAACAGCAGCTGGCCGCCTACCACATCGGCCGCACAATCCGCTTCAGCTGCGACGGCTGCGCCAGGGGGCTGACCGCGCGGGTGGAGTTCGTGGCGCCGCGGCCGGAGTTCACCCCGCCGGTGATCTACAGCCGCGAGGCCCGCGACCGGCTGGTCTACCTGGTCGAGGCCCGGCCGAGCGTCCGGCTCAACCCCGGCCAGCCGGTGGACGTGGAGCCGTTGTCGTGAGGGGCGCAGGACACATCCTCTCCCCCGGCGAAGCCGAGAGGGAGAGGGTAGGGAGAGGGCCGGCTGGGCCTTGCCGTCTCTCCCGTTGGCGACCCAAGGGCCCGCAGCGGCGACGTGAAGGGGTCCTGGCCGGACCAACGGCGGATCACGTTCTCACGCGCCGACCCTCACCCTACCCTCTCCCTGTCGCTTCGCGGGGGAGAGGAGAGTTCGTCCTATGACCCCCTCCTCGCCGAATTGGGCCATCGACGTGCACGGGCTGAACAAGTCGTTCGGCGACAAGCATGTGGTTAACGACGTGACCATCCAGGTCGAGGCTGGCCGGATCTGCGGGTTTCTGGGCCCCAACGGGTCGGGCAAGACCACGACGCTGCGGATGCTGTGCGGCCTGCTGACGCCGGACTCTGGGTCAGGCCAGGCCCTGGGCTTCGACATCATCCGCGAGGCCGAGGCGGTGAAGCTGCGGACCGGCTACATGACCCAGAAGTTCTCGCTCTACGAGGACCTGACCATCGCCGAGAACCTGCAGTTCACGGCCCGAGTCTATGGCCTGGACCGGCGCCGCGAGCGGGTCGACAAGGCGCTGGAGCGGCTGGGCCTGGCGTCGCGCCGTGGCCAGCTGGCCGGCACCCTGTCGGGCGGCTGGAAGCAGCGGCTGGCCCTGGCCACGGCCACCCTGCACGAACCGAAGCTGCTGCTGCTGGACGAGCCCACCGCCGGCGTCGACCCCAAGGCGCGGCGCACCTTCTGGGACGAGATCCACGCGTTGGCGGCCGAGGGGCTGACCGTGCTGGTCTCCACCCACTACATGGACGAGGCCGAGCGGTGCCATGAGATCGCCTACATCAGCTATGGCCGGCTGATCGCGCGTGGGACGGCGGCGCAGGTGATCGCCGCCTCGGGCCTGATCACCTTCCACGGCGAGGGGCCCGGCGCCGACAAGCTGGGGCATGCGCTCTCCAAGGCGCCCGGCGTCGAGACGGCGGCGGCGTTCGGGGCGGCGATCCATGTCAGCGGGTCCGATCGCGCGGCGCTGGAGGCGGCGATCCTGCCGTACCGGCGTGAGCCCTACCGCTGGAGCGAGGTCCCTCCGACCCTGGAGGACGTGTTCATCCAGCTGATGGGCCGGAGCCAGGACAACATCCCATGATAGGCCTCTCGCTCAACCGCGTCCTGGCGGTGCTGATCAAGGAGTTCAAGCAGCTCACGCGGGACCGGGTGACCTACGCGATGATGCTGGCGATCCCGGTCGTGCAGCTGACCCTGTTCGGCTATGCGATCAATTCCGACCCGCGCCACCTGCCCACCGCCGTGCTGGCGCAGGAGGACAGCCGCTATGCGCGCTCGCTGGTCTCGGCGCTGAAGAATTCCGACTACTTCGACTTCGTCGCCCAGGCGCGCAGCCCGGCCGAGTTGGACGAGATGATCCGGCGCGGCGAGGTGCAGTTCGCGGTGACCATCCCCGGCGACTTCAGCCGCCGGGTAGCGCGCGGCGACCAGGCCCAGCTGCTGGTCGAGGCCGACGCCACCGATCCCTCGGCCACCAGCGGCGCGGTCGCCGCCCTGGCCGCCCTGCCCGACCAGGCGCTGGCGCACGACCTGACCGGCGCCCTGGCGATGCGCGGCCAGGCCGTGAAGCCGTTCGAGGTGATCGTCCACCGCCGCTACAACCCCGAGGCCATCACCGCCTACAACATCGTACCGGGCCTGCTGGGCATCATCCTATCGCTGACCCTGGTGATGATGACCGCGCTCAGCGTGACGCGGGAGACCGAGCGCGGGACCATGGAGACCCTGCTCGCCACCCCGCTGGAGCCGCTGGAGGTGATGGCCGGCAAGCTGGCGCCCTACGTCATGGTGGGCCTGGTGCAGACGGCCATCATCCTGGCGATGGCCGCGACGCTGTTCCACGTGCCGATGAGCGGCGGCTGGCTGGGGCTGTCGGCCGGGATCGGGCTGTTCATCACCGGCTCGCTGGCGCTGGGCTTCCTGATCTCGACGGTGGCGCGCTCGCAGCTGCAGGCCATGCAGATGAGCTTCTTCTACATCCTGCCGTCGATCCTGCTGTCCGGCTTCATGTTCCCGTTCCGCGGCATGCCGGCCTGGGCGCAGTGGATCGGCGAGGCGATCCCGGTCACCCATTTCCTGCGGGTGGTGCGCGGCAGCCTGCTGAAGGGCCAGGGGATCGGCGACCAGTGGCGCGAGCTGGCGGCGCTGGGCGCCTTCGTCTGCGTAGTCACGGCCTTGGCGATGGCGCGCTACCGGCGGACCCTGGACTAGGGCCGCCGGCGAGCGGCCTCAGGCGGCGAGGGTCATCACCCGGCCGGCGCGCTCGTACTGCGAGAGGATATTGGCCATGGCGCTGCTGGGGCGGATGTCGTCGGTCGGGATGGACGCCTCGGCGAAGATCAGGGCCAGGCGGTCGCGGGCCCGGCTGACCCGGCTCTTGATGGTGCCGACCGCGCAGTCGCACATCTCGGCGACTTCCTCGTAGGAACAGCCGCCGGCCCCCACCAGGATCAGCGCCTCGCGCTGTTCTTCCGGCAGCAGCAGCATGGCGCGCCGCAGCTCGTCCAGCTCGATCGCCGCGGTCGGGTCGGAGGTGGCCACCAGGGTCTGCTCGGCCATCTCCTGGTCGAGCGGGAGGCTGCGCCAGGAGCGGCGCTTCTCGGAATAGAACTGGTTGCGCATGATCGTGAACACCCAGGCGCGCAGGTTGGTGCCCGGCTGGTAGCTGGCGCGCGCGGTCCAGGCCTTGAGCAGGCCTTCCTGGGCCAGGTCGTCGCCGGCCGTGCGGTCGCCGCACATGGTGCGGGCGAAGGCCCGCATGCGGGGGATCAGGGCGGTGAGTTCGCGGGAGAAGGCGTCGCTGTCCGTGTGATCGAAGGCCATCTTGTCGCCGCTCCCGGGTCCGGAGGCCCGATCGCCCCCGCACATCAACGTGCCCGCGGCGACGAAGCTCCGCTGTGGCCCGGGTTTATTTGCTAGAGCGCGTCAGGCGAAAGTGGATCCCGGTTTCGCCGCCCGACGCGCTCTAATCCAAGGAGGTCGAGCCTTTTTATCGGGTTCAAGTGAGTCCACTTGAGCCAGAAAGGCTCTAGCAGGTTGTTGAAATAGGTTTTTTAGGGTGCCTGAGGCGCAAGTTCGCAGCCCTAGAGATTCAGAAAACCCAATTATTTCAACTACGAGATTTTGCCTGTTTGAGCGGAAGGGCCATGAGAGGGCGAAAATCGGCCCTC
>NZ_JANXWD010000114.1 GCF_025351295.1 Phenylobacterium sp. | reverse complement strand
TAAAGTCGCTTCGTGTGACCGGCTGGATTATCGCGGCTCTGCTCGTCTTCTTGATCTTAAAGTGATGCTGGGGGCACCGCTGCTCGATGCCCAGCGCTGGTTAAGCGTCACAAGGAGCGCTTAGCGTCGTAGCCGGAAATGAGCTTAGGCGGAGCAACTGCTTGGAGTTACGGTGACAGTGCATTCAATCCGTTGGCGCACCCGCCGCTCGAACCCGATGATACGCAGGCCGGGCCGTATATCGTCGCGGGGAGTTACGGTGACAGTGCATTCAATCCGTTGGCGCACCCGGCGCTCGAACCCGATGATCCGCAGGCCGGGCCGCACATCGTCGCGGCGCGTGCCGCGTTCCGGGGCGATGTCGAACGCCGCCAGCCAGGCCTCGAGCCGCTGGACGTAGGCGAGTGCGACCTGCGGCGAGGCCGCGTCCGCGAGGCAGTCGTAGAGGGCGAGCAGATCGTCTCGCGCCTCCGGCCCCTAGACCACGGGCCCGCGGATCACCGGGCGGTGCGCGCCGCGTGGCGCGCGAGCAGGGATGCGCGCACCTCGTGCGCCGGGATCGCCCGCCCGGGATCGGCGGCCATGGCGTCATAGGTCGGCGCGACGTCATCCCGCAGCCAGCGCTCGATGGCCTCGTCCTGCGCCTTCAGCGCGCGCAGGCCGGCGCGGACGACCTCGCTGGCCGAAGCGTAATCGCCGGCGGCGACCTTGGCGTCGATGAAGGCCGATTGTTCCTCGGGCAGGCTCACGGTGCGTTTCGCAATGGCCGACATGGGGCGCCTCGATCAATCCGGACGGTATGACGTTATCATACTCCGGAATCAGGGCCGAGGTCATCCATCCCTCCAGCCGCCCTTCGGCTACCCCCCGATCACCGCCGGCGCCGCATGCCCCGCCGCCGCGCATTGCGCGCGGTAGATCTCCAGCGCGGCGCCGGCGTCCAGCACCGACTCCACGTTCCCCGCCTCGTCCAGATTCAGGTTGGCGCCGTGGATCACGAACCAGACGTCGGTGACCTCGGTGTTGCTGGCGGGCACGTGCAGGGTATGGACCGAGCCCCGGCGACGTTCACCTCGTCCGGTACTCCAGGTACAGCCCACCCAGTAACCGGACTCGATATTGGCCTGGACGAGCTGGAACTGCACGCCCTCCTGATAGCCGACGAACGGCAGCTCGCTTTCGGTGCGCAGCAGCGCCAGTGGAACGGCCGACATATCTGATCCCCCCATGAGGGGCTCACCGTGCGGGCGGGCGATGCGGCACGCAACGCAATTCCCGGTCCCGCCCCCGCCTTACTTCACCCCCTCCAACGCCTTCACCACCTCCGCCACCGGCGGCCGCTTCTGGTACGTCTCCTCGGCCAGGGACGCGCGGATCACGCCCTTGCGGTCGATGACGAAGATGGCCGGGCGGGGCACGCCATAGGCGCGGCTTCCCGCCTTGTACTGCGGGTCGCGCAGGCCCCAGCGGTCGATCACCTCCGACTTCGGGTCCGACAGCAGCGTGTAGGTGATGCCCCGCTTCTCGGTGAAGGCCTTGGTCACCTCGGGCGGGTCGTAGGAGAGGCCGACGATGCGGTAGCCGCCCGCCTCGATGTCGGCCGCGCCGCCGTTGAGCGCCATCAGCTGGGCCTGGCAAAACGGGCACCAGGCGGCCGAGCGGAAGAACACCAGCACCACGCCCTTCTTGCCGGCCACGTCCTTCAGCGTGCGGGCCTTGCCGTCCTGGTCGGGCAGGGCGCCCACGTCCGGCGCGCGGGTCCCTACCTTGGGGCCGAAGCTCGCGTCGGCCCGGGCGAGCCCGGCGGGGAGGGCGAGCGCGCAGAGGGCGGCCAGGATCAGGGCGCGGCGAGGGGTCGGCATGCGGGGCAGCTCCGGTTGAGCGCCCACTATGGCACGCCGCCCACGGCCGGACAGCGCCCGGTGGCGGCGGGCCTCCTTCGCGTGGGCGCGACGCAGGCTGATCGCCCGGAACCGGCCCTTGCGCCTGCAAAAGGTCAGACAGTAGAACCGCGCCGCCGCCTCACAGGTCGAACCCCGCCGTCCAGGAGGCGCCCTCGGCCGGGAAGCTCAGGTCCGCCTCCGCGCCCGGCTGCGCCGCCAGCGCCCGGGTCAGCAGCCGGGCGCCGAAGCCGCGGTAGTCGCCGGGCGCGGGGCGGGGGCCGCCGGTCTCGCGCCAGGTCAGCGCCAGGCGCCGCCGCCCCGCCGTCGCGTCCACCCGCCACGCCAGGCGTACCTGGCCGCCGGCGCCCGACAGCGCGCCATACTTGGCCGCGTTGGTGGCCAGTTCGTGCAGGCACAGGGTCAGCGCGACGGCCGCCTCGGGGGCGATCGGCACGGGTTCGCCCTCCAGGCTGAGGCGCTCGCGCGGCGCGGGCTGGAACGGTTCCAGGGCCTTTTCGGCCAGGGTCCGCAGGGTCACCTCGCGCCAGCTGGCCTCGACCAGCAGGTCGTGGGCGACCGCCAGCGCGGCCAGCCGGGCGGCGAAGTCATGGCGCGCCGCGGTGGTGTCGGTCGCGCCCCGGAAGGTCTGGTCGGCCAGCGACTGGACGACGGCGAGGGTGTTCTTGACCCGGTGCTGCAGCTCCAGCTTCAGGAGGCGCTCGCTCTCGCGGGCCGCCACCTCGCGCGACAGCGCCGCGCGCAGCAGCGAGACGATCCAGATCACGAAGCCGCTGCTGGCCAGAAAGAACGCCACGCTGAGCACGGCGCGGCGCGCAGCCTGGCCCTGGACGACGGGCGCCAGCATCAGCACCCCGCCGACGCTGAGCAGGGCCGTGCAGGTCGCCCCCGCTGCCCCGCCGCCGAACACGCTGGCCGCGAGCACCACCAGGACGAAGCTCCCGAACGGCGCGCCGACCCCGATATAGGGCTGCAGCGCCAGCCGGACGCCCAGCCCGACGACCGCCAGGCCGAGCCCCAGCGCCATGCGCGCCGCCAGGCTGCGCGGCTGCCGCGCGATCCGTTGCACCAGGAAATCGGTCACGCCAGCACTCTTGGCCGCGCCCCATCCGGCCCGGCCCTCACGGCGACCATCCTAGCGTGTGGTGGCGAAGTCCGCACCCGGACGAGGCGCCATACTCAACCCCCGATCACATTCGGCGGCCGGCGCGACCGGCGCCCCGCGCCTGACCCGTCACCCCTGCCGCAGATTGCTCCACGCCACCTGGCACACCCCGACCCCCACCAGGATCGCGCCATAGAGCGTCCAGTGCGGATCCCCGACCATGAAGCCGACCCGGAAGGCCAGGTTCAAGCCCTGCAGGATCCACACTCCGCCCATCAGGATCATCAGCACCCCGATCAGGCTGCTGACTCCTCGCATGACGATGTTGAATGCGCGCCGCATGGTGTGCCTCCCGTTTCCCCGCGGCAGGCTACGCCCGGTCGGCCGCCATGAGGAAGGCCGTGATCGAGGCCGAGATCGGCAGGCCCGCGCCGTGCTCGTAGTAGCTGAACGCCGGCGTCGGGTTGACCTCGAAGCAATAGACCTCGTCGTCGTCGGTCACCTTCAGGTCGATGCCGGAGATCTCCAGGCCCAGGGCCCGGGTCAGCCGCACGCATTGGTCGGCCAGCTCGTCCGACAGGATCACCGGCCTGAGCGCGGCGGCCTCGCCGGTCTGCTGCAGGGCGTAGCGATAGTCGGTGGCGTCGGTGGTCACGGCGGCGGCGAAGGTCTCGGTCCCCACCACGTGCACCCTGACCTCGGTGCCCGGCACGAAGGCCTGGAACTGGGTCGGGCACCAGCGGATGCGGTTCAGCCTGGGCAGGTCGTCGTCCGCCAGCGTGCGCACGATCGATCGCACCCCGCTGATCGACTTGAAGATCACTCGCCCATGCGTCGCCCGGAAGGCCAGCACCTCCTCGGGATCGGTGGTGATCAGGGTCTGCGGCGTCAGGAATCCCAGCCGCCGGATCAGCTGGGCCTGGTAGGGCTTGGACATATTGGTGGCGGTGGGCTGGCTGCGATTGACCATGCGGCCAGGCGCCACGTCGATGAACTGGGTCATGGTGTCGTGCAGGCCCCGGCAGCGGGCGCGCAGCGGCGAGTCGTCCGGCTCGTCCGCCAACTCCGGCAGGAAGCGGTCGTCCATCACCCGCGAGTACGCGGCGCGAACCTGGCCGAGGTCCACCGCCAGGTCCTGAAGGCGCAACTCGCCGCCCACCTCGCCGTCCGCCACCGACAGGGTGATAGCGCAGTCGGCGAACCGGCGCTGGTTGAAGAAGGCCACCTCGGCCTCGGCGTCCGCCAGCCGGTCCGCCACCATCTTCAACGGTCCCTCCGAAGGGATGCCGCAGAGCAGGATCATGCCGCGGCCCCCGAGAGCCGCCGGGCCAGCGCCGCCACCGCGGGCTCGCCGCCGATCCGCAGGTCCGGGAAGGCCGTCGCATGACCGAACCGCCACCCGCCGCCGCCCGCCTCGAACAGCTCCACGCCCAGGATGTCGGCCTCCGCCAGCCGGGCCAGCCGCACGCAGGCCGCCCCGATCGCCGGGGAGGGCGGCTCGCCCATCGCCGCGTCGCCGATCACCAGCACCGCGGCGCGCGGCGCGTCCTGCGGCGCCAGCGAGCCATAGCCCGTGCCGGCCGGGTGCCGCTCCGTCTGGCTGTAGGCCGGCGTCGCCAGCCCGGCGCGGCCGGCCAGCAGCAGCCACTCGGTGATGTGCCGCCAGGCCCCGCACAGCCCCTGGGGCGTCGGCCGGTTCATCACATTGGGCAGGATCCCAAGCCAGCTCATGGCGAAGGCCACCGCCTCGGCCTCGGCGTACTCGCGGTCCTCCTCGCTGGCGAAGGCGGCCAGCGATCCGGGCGCGGTGACCAGCCGGTTCAGCACGCCGGTGTAGCTCGAACCCTCCAGGACCCTGCCGTCGGCCAGCCGGATCGACACCGCGTCGCCGTTGCCGTCCATCCGGTGGCTCCACCCCGGCGCGAGGTCCAGCTCGCCGCTGCGCACCAGCTCGCAAGCCCCGCCGCCGGCGACCAGGCGCCCGTGCGCCCAGACCGCCGCCTCGTCGTAGTCGTGGCAGATCACCAGGGTCCTGCCGTGCGCCGGACCGTCCGGACCGGTCACTGCTGGTCCGGCTCGTCCTTCAGCGCGCCCTTGGCGATATTGGGTCGCTGGTCCTTGCCGATGAAGTGCTTGAGGGCGCCGATCTCGGCCTCCAGGGCGGCGATCCGCGCCAGCATCTGGGCGTTCTGCGCGCCGGCCGGTTCACCGAAGGCGCCGAACACCGGCAGCGTTCCAATGCCGCCGTGAATCCCACCGTGGTCGAACTCCTTCAGGAGGTCCTTGTGCTCCTTCTCCAGCTTCTCGTGCTTGTTGTCCTTCGAGTCCTTGCGGCTCTTGTCGGCCCCGAACTTCTCGGCGCCCTCGTCCTTCTCGGGCTTGGGGTTCATCAGCTTGCCGATCAGCACGTCGATCCGCTGTTTGAAGATGTCGCCGTCCTGGTGGACCTTGTCCTCGAACTCGCTCTTGTCGCCACCGCCGCCGCCGTCGCCGCCGTTATTGTCGCTCGCCGCCGCCCGGGCTTCCCGGAAAGGTCGCTTGGCCATGATCAATCCCTTCGCACGTTGCCTGCCCATCGAAGTTGTTACGCTACGCGCGAAAGTTGAGACGCAGGATGGCCGGAAGGTCAAGCTCCGGGACTGCCCGTCCTACCCCACCCACGCCCCGCCGTTGGCGTGGATCACCTGCCCCTGCACGAACCCCGCCGCCGGGCTGAGCAGGAAGTCCACCACCGCGGCATAGTCCGCGCCCTCGGTGAGCCGGCCCGACGGGTTGGCCCGGGCGCCGCGTTCCAGCACGCGGGCCGCGGCCTCCTCCCCGCCGGCCATCCGGGCCACTGAAGTGGTCGCAACCAACCCGGGCGCCACGGCGTTGATCCGCACCCCGCGCGGCGCCAGCTCCGGCACCAGGTAGCGCACCAGGCTCTCGGCCAGCGCCTTGCCGGCCCCCAGCGCGGCGTAGTTGGCCAGGCTGGTACGCGCGCCGGCGCTGGTGATGAAGACGATGCTGCTGCCCCGGTCCAGCCAGGGCAGGGCCTGCTGCACCAGGTAGAGCAGCGACAGGCCGTTGGTCTGGATGGCCTGGGTGAAGGTCGCCAGGTCGGCGGCCAGCAGGGCGGTGGGATAGATCATCGCGGCGCTATGGACGATATGCAGCGGCCCGGCCGCGGCCTCGCCGGCGGTTCGCACCAGCCGGCCGGCCTCACCGATGTCGCCCACGTCGGCGCGCACCGCCCCGACCTCGGCGCCCATCCCCGCCAGCCGCGCCACCGCCGCCTCGGCCGCCTCGGCGTCCGCGTGCCAGCCCAGCACCAGCGGCTCGCCGCGCCCCGCCAGATGCTCGGCGATGGCCAGGCCGATGCCCTTGGTGCCGCCGGTGATCAGGATGGTCATGGGCCTAGACCTTCGCCGGGAACCGCGCCGGCCGCTTCTCCACGAAGTGCGCCACGCCCTCCTTGAAGTCGTCGCTCTTCAGGCTGAGCGCCATCTCCCGGTCGGCGTCGGTCATGGCCTCCGCCAGTCCCTGCAGCAGTCCGTTCCACAGCTGGCGCTTGATCACCGCCATCGAGCGGGGCGAGACGTTCTCGGCCAGGTCGCGGGCATAGGCGCGGGCCTCGGCCATCAGGTCGTGGGCGGCGACCACCCGGTCGGCCAGGCCCATGCGATAGGCCTCCGCGGCGCTGACCCGGCGCGACGACAGCATGATGTCCATCGCCCGCGAATGGCCGACCAGGCGGGTCAGCATCCAGCTGGTCCCGTGCTCGGCGATCAGGCCGCGGCGCGAGAAGGCGCTGACGAAGATCGCGCTGTCGGCGGCGAACCGCAGGTCGCAGAACAGGCTGAGGCACAG
Source organism: Phenylobacterium sp. (assembly GCF_025351295.1). GTDB lineage: Bacteria > Pseudomonadota > Alphaproteobacteria > Caulobacterales > Caulobacteraceae > Phenylobacterium. Next base: position 880 of record NZ_JANXWD010000114.1, on the reverse strand, counting down.
CCCCATCCCCGCCGCCGGCCCGTTGATCGCCGCGACGATCGGCTTGCTGACCGCCGCCAGCCAGGTCTGCGGGTGCTGGTAGTCGGGCCGCGCCGTCGGGTCGAAGGGCGCGAAGGCCCGCGACTCGCTCTCGCCGGACGCGCTGATGTCCTGCAGCATCCCCATGTCGGCCCCGGCGCAGAAGCCGCGGCCCGCGCCGGTCAGGATGATCGCCTTGACGGCCGGGTCGGCCTCGGCCCGCGCCATCGCCTCGCGCAATCCGCTGGCCATGGCCCCGGTCCAGGCGTTCAGGCGGTCTGGCCGGTTCAGGGTGACGGTGGCGACGCCGTCCAGCGCCTCATACAGGATCTCGGTCATGGCGGGCTCCGGGCGCAGGGAATGGCGCAGCCTTCCACATCCGCCGTCGCCCGGCCAGCCAGTGCGGCCGTTGCGAGGTCGCGGTGACTCAGCTGCGGTGGCTCAGGCCGCCTGAGCCGCGCGGCGGCGGCGCAGCATCGCGCCCGCCCCGCCGAAGCCGCCTACCAGCAGCGCCCAGGTCGTCGGCTCCGGCACGGCTGGCGGCTTGACGCCCGGGTCCTGCGAGAAGACCAGGCCCACCGTCATGTCGTTGTCGCGGCAGCCGCTGACGCCCACCACGCCGCAGACGCCGGCGTCGATGGTCACGCCGTCCGCCTTCAGGTCGAAGCCGTAGGTCCAGACCCCGCCGGCGTTGAAGTCGGTGAAGGTGATGTTGTTCAGGCCAGGCCGGATGAACTTCGAGATGTCGACGAACCCGGTATCCTCGCCCAGCCTGGCCTGCAGCATCAACTGGTCGGGGTGTTCCGAATTGGCGACGTAGGCCGACACCAGGTCGTCGGCGTTGAACAGCCGAAGGGTGTAG
>NZ_JANXWD010000104.1 GCF_025351295.1 Phenylobacterium sp. | reverse complement strand
GTTCTCGACGATTACGTGATCGGTCAAGACCACGCCAAGAAGGTCCTCTCGGTTGCTGTGCACAATCACTACAAGCGCCTCAACCACGCGACCAAGAACAACGACGTTGAACTGGGCAAGGCCAACATCCTGCTGATCGGTCCGACGGGCACGGGCAAGACGCTGCTGGCCCAGACGCTCGCGCGAATCATCGACGTGCCCTTCACCGTCGCCGACGCCACGACCCTGACCGAAGCCGGCTACGTCGGCGAGGACGTCGAGAATATCATCCTGAAACTGCTGCAGGCCGCCGACTACAACGTCGAGCGCGCGCAGCGCGGCATCGTCTACATCGACGAGGTCGATAAGATCAGCAGAAAGTCCGACAATCCCTCGATCACACGAGACGTTTCCGGCGAAGGCGTGCAGCAGGCGCTGCTGAAGATCATGGAAGGCACCGTCGCCTCCGTGCCGCCGCAGGGTGGGCGGAAGCACCCGCAGCAGGAATTTCTGCAGGTCGACACCACCAACATCCTGTTCATCTGCGGCGGGGCGTTCTCGGGCCTGGAAAAGATCATCTCGGCGCGCGGCAAGGGCGCCTCGATCGGCTTCGGCGCCAAGGTCTCCGACCCGGACGAGCGTCGCACCGGCGAGGTCTTCCGTCAGGTGGAGCCCGACGACCTGCTGCGATTTGGCCTGATCCCGGAATTTGTCGGCCGCCTGCCGGTGATCGCCACCCTGGACGATCTCGACGAGAAGGCCCTGGTCAAGATCCTCACCGAGCCGAAGAACGCCTTCGTCAAACAGTACGTCCGCCTGTTCGACATGGAAAATGTCGGTCTGACCTTCACCGACGATGCGCTCAACGCCGTGGCCCGCAAGGCGATCACGCGGAAGACCGGAGCGCGGGGCCTGCGTTCGATCCTCGAGGCCATCCTGCTCGACACCATGTACGAGCTGCCCACCTACGACGGGGTCGAGGAGGTGGTGGTCAATGCCGAGGTCGTGGAAGGCCGCGCCCAGCCGCTGATCATCTATGCCGAGCGCCGCGACAAGGGCGGCGCGGCGTAGTCGCCGGTCCGACGCCCCCGCGCGTGTACGCTCGGGTCGCCACCGCTATCTGCTTTCTGGCCGTTGCGGGACTTGCCGGCCCGGCATCCGCGTGGGCCGTCGACGCCGTGACGCCGGCCAAGGACTGCACCGCAAAGACGGCCAGGTCCGCTGACCCCGGCGTCGTGGCCGCCAACCCTGCGGATTTCGTCGGCCGGTGCGTCAAGGTTCGTGGCTTCTGGCGCGACTTCGGTTTCTATCCGACCCATGCCGAGGCCGGGCAACCCGACGCCCTTTCGGTGAGCTTTCTCGATACCCGCCGGCTCGGCCTCTATCTCAGCGACGCCGACCTGGCCCGCGCGCCCACCGGGCCGTCGTCGGCGACGGCCTTCGGGACGGTCGGGGTCTGCGCCGACCTGGGCGACCCGGCCAAGCTCACCGGCTACTGCGGCTTCAAGCACGGCGCCTACCTGGCGGTGGTCGGGATCCAGATCGCAAAGTAGGGCGGTCCCGGACTTCGCCAGGATGAGCGGCATTGAGTACGGATCCGAGTTGCGGACGGGATCAGCCTGCAGGCGGCGGCGGCTTCCTGAATTTCAGCACGAACTGTCGGTGTGGCCGCGGATCGTCGGGTCGAACACCGCGAGGGTCAGCGGGTCCTTGGGGTTGGCCAGCAGCGGGCTCTCGCCGTCGAACCTGAACCCGGCCGCCGTCACCTGGGCCTTCACCGTGGCGATGTCGATGCGGTGCAGGGTGTCCGTGGCGGCCAGCCCCGCGCCCGGCTTGGCCCGATGGTCGACGATGACGAACAGGCCGCCGGGCTTCAGCGCCTTGTAGACCGCCGCGTCCAGCACCGCCGGATCAATGTGGCCCATGAACTTGTCCGGATAGTCATGATAGTTCTGCGAGGTGAAGACCAGGTCCAGCGGCTCGGGCGCGCTGAAGGCCTTGCCGGGTTGCACCATCACCTTGACGTTGGTGAAGGGCGCCGCGGCGGCCATTTTCCGCAGGACATCGGAATCCGGATGGCTGACCTTGTCGTATTCCTCCGGCCAGACGCTGTAGACCTTGCCGGAGGGCCCGACGGCCAGGCTGAACAGGCGGGTGAAATAGCCGCCACCGGGGATCAGATCGTAGACCCTCTGGCCTGGCTTCACGCCCGCGAAAGCCAGCAATTCCGGGCCCTTGCGGCGGGCGTCTAACTTGGCGTCGTCGGCCCGGGCAGGGTTGGCGGCGGCTGCGGCGATGGGCGCGGGCAGGGCGGCCACGGCGGTGGCCGGGGCCATGGCGGGGGCGACGATCACGGCGGCCGCGACGGCGGCGAACATCGGTCGGGTCATGGGGTCCTCAGGCGATCTGCGATCGGGTCGAGCCTAAGGCCTGAGACGCCGTCGTGTGACACCCTTGAGACAAGCGGTCGGGTTTCCTATCTGGGCGGTCGTGTCCGGAGCAGGCCTTCCTATCGCCCGCCGCGTCTTTCCCGTGTCCGCCCGCGTAAGGGCGACCATGAGGCGCAGTGTCGCTAAGGGGTCCTGCCGCGCTTGAAAGAGCTTGGAAACCGTCCACATAAATCATCGAGTCGACCGTCGGCGCACGACGGGACGGGTCGTCCGACTCAAGCGCATCGTTTGAGTGACCACGATCCGGTAAGGCCAGGTCCGTTACAAACGGGCCGGCCAGGAGTTTAGAGCATCATGTCAGAGATCAAGATTCTGCCGATCCTGCCGTTGCGGGATATCGTGGTCTTCCCCCATCAGCCGGTCCCGCTGTTCGTCGGCCGGGAGAAGTCCGTTCGCGCCCTCGAGGAAGCCATGCGCACCGAGGGCAAACAGATCCTGCTGGCCACCCAGAAGGACAAGGACGACGACGATCCGTCGCCCAACGCCATCTATGACGTCGGCGTGGTCGCCACGATCCTGCAGCTGCTGAAGCTGCCCGACGGCACCGTGAAGGTGCTGGTCGAGGGCAAGGCGCGCGCCGGCGTCACCCGCTTCACCTCGTCCGGCGACTACTACGAAGCCGAGATCGCCATGGTGCAGGAAGACGGCGCGGGCTCGCCCGAAGCCGAGGCCCTGAGCCGCGCGGTCATCGAGCAGTTCGAAAACTATGTGAAGCTGAACAAGAAGGTGCCGCCTGAGGCGCTGGCCGCGATCCCGCAGATCGACAATCCCGGTGAACTGGCCGACCGCATCGCCGGCCACCTGTCGGTCAAGATCGCCGAGAAGCAGCAGCTGCTGGAAGTCTTCAACGTCGTGAAGCGCCTGGAGAAGGTCTACGCCCTGATGGAGGGCGAGATTTCGGTCATGCAGACCGAGAAGAAGATCCGGAACCGCGTGAAGCGGCAGATGGAGAAGACCCAGCGCGAATATTACCTGAACGAGCAGATGAAGGCGATCCAGCGCGAGCTGGGCGAACAGGACGACCATCGCGACGAGCTGATGGAGCTCGAGAAGCGGATCAAGAAGACTAAGCTCTCCAAGGAGGCCCGCACCAAGGCGGACGCCGAGCTGAAGAAGCTGCGCAACATGAGCCCGATGTCTGCGGAGTCGACGGTCGTCCGGAACTACCTGGACTGGCTGCTGTCGATCCCGTGGGGCAAGGGCAAGATGAAGCCCATCGACCTGGCCAAGGCCGAGGCGATTCTCGAGGGGGATCACTACGGCCTGGAGAAGGTCAAGGAGCGGATTCTTGAGTACCTCGCCGTGCAGTCGCGCGTCGGGTCGCTGAAGGGGCCGATCCTGTGCCTGGTCGGCCCTCCCGGCGTCGGCAAGACCTCGCTGGGCCGCTCGATCGCCAAGGCGACGCAGCGCGAATTCGTCCGCGTCTCTCTGGGCGGCGTGCGCGACGAGGCCGAGATCCGCGGCCACCGCCGCACCTATATCGGCTCTATGCCCGGCAAGATCATCCAGTCGATGAAGAAGGCCAAGTCGACCAACGCCTTCTTCCTGCTGGATGAGATCGACAAGATGGGCTCCGACTGGCGCGGCGACCCGTCCTCGGCCCTGCTCGAGGTGCTGGACCCGGCGCAGAATTCCACCTTCGGCGACCACTACCTGGAAGTGGACTACGACCTGTCGCCGGTGATGTTCGTCACCACGGCCAACTCGCTCAACATGCCTCAGCCGCTGATGGACCGGATGGAGATCATCCGCATCCCCGGCTACACCGAGGACGAGAAGGTCGAGATCGCCAAGCGGCACATCCTGCCGAAGCTGACCAAGGACCACGGCCTGACGCCGGAAGAGTTCGTGGTGCCGGAAGACGCCATCCGCGGCCTCATCCGCTACTACACCCGCGAAGCCGGGGTCCGGAGCCTGGAGCGCGAACTGGGCAACCTGGCGCGCAAGACCGTGCGTGACCTGCCGCGCGACAACGTCACCTCGATCACCATCGACGAGGCGCGGCTGGCCAAATACGCCGGCATCCGGAAGTACCGCTATGGCGAGACCGACGCCGAGGACGCGGTCGGGATCATCACCGGCCTGGCCTGGACCGAGTTCGGGGGCGACATCCTCACCATCGAGGCGGTCAAGATGCCGGGCAAGGGCCGCATGACGGTCACCGGCAACCTCAAGGAGGTGATGAAGGAGTCGATCTCGGCGGCGAACAGCTATGTCCGCAGCCGGGCCACGAAGTTCGGCATCGAGCCGCCGGCCTTCGAACGGACCGACGTCCACATCCACGTGCCGGACGGCGCCACGCCCAAGGACGGTCCGTCCGCCGGCGCGGCCATGGCCACCGCCATCGTCTCTGTGCTGACCGGCATCCCGATCCGGGCCGACATGGCCATGACCGGGGAGGTCACCCTGCGGGGCCGGGTCACCGCTATCGGCGGCCTGAAGGAGAAGCTGCTGGCGGCCCTGCGCTCCGGCGTGAAGACCGTGCTGATCCCGCAAGAGAACGAGAAGGATTTGGCCGATATTCCGGATAACGTGTTGTCTCAACTGGAGATCATCCCGGTCTCGACGATGGACGAGGTGCTGGCCAAGGCGCTCATCCGCCAGCCGGTGGCCATCGAATGGACCGAGGTCGTGCCGGTGACGGCGCCGGTCGAGGGCGACGACGGTCCGGACGCGATGCTCACGCACTAGGCCCGGCGCACGCCTCCGGACGGTTGGTTCGATCAATTTCTGTGACAAGGCGCGGCGCGGGAGCCATCCCGCGCCGCAGTCGTTTGACGGCTCCGCTTTGTCATGCCTGAATTCGCCTCAAGGCGTAGGCGGGCGCGGCCCAAGACCTTCCGCGCCAAAAGAAAATTGGGCTGGGAGCAAACGCACATGACGAAAGCCGAACTTGTATCGGCGATCGCCGACAAGGCTGGCCTGAACAAGGCGCAGGCCAAGGAGGCGCTGGACGCGTTCATCGCGTCCGTCTCGACCTCGCTGAAGGCGGGCAACGAGGTCCGGCTGGTGGGCTTCGGGAGCTTCGTGCCGGTGAAGCGGGCGGCGGGCGTGGCCCGCAATCCCAAGACCGGCGAGAAGGTCAAACGCCCGGCGTTGCAGACCTGCCGCTTCCGGGTCGGCGATGCGCTGAAGAGTACGCTCAACACCTGAAGGTCCCGACGGGGTGACAGAACGGGCGGCCGCCGGGGGGTGGTCGCCCTTTTCATTTGCCGGAAGGGCGGGAGGCGCGTAGGGAACCCGCCTCTTCGGGGAGTAGTCGTCCGCAAGACAGCGGAGCCCGCGTCAACAGACTTGGTCCTGTCTCAGGGCCATGGCGCGTGCGGCGGACCTTTCAGGGTCCGGATTGGCGAGACCGGCGATGCGGCCTCCATAGCCTACGGGCGCGGCGGGGGTGCGGCGTCGTCGTGTCGAACGCCGCGTCCCGAATGAGTTTCAGATGGAAGCTTTCTTCATCTCCGCCGGGGTCGTGGCGATCGCCGAGATCGGCGACAAGACCCAGCTGCTGGCGATCCTGCTGGTCGCCCGGTTCCGCCGGCCGGTCCCGATCATCCTGGGCATCTTTGCCGCCACGATCCTCAACCACACGGCGGCGGCGGCGCTGGGCGTACTGCTGGCGCAATGGCTGACCGGCGCCCTGTTCCAGGCGGTGGTCGGGGCCGGCTTCATCGCCATGGCGCTGTGGGCCCTGGTCCCCGACAAGGACGACCCTGCGGCGGGCGCCCGCACGGCCGGCGGGGTCTTCCTCACCACCCTGGTGGCCTTCTTTCTGGTGGAGATCGGCGACAAGACGCAGATCGCCACCACCCTGCTGGGCGCGCGGTTCCACAACATCCTCCTGGTCGCCGCCGGAACTACGCTGGGCATGATGGCCGCCAACATCCCGGCGGTGCTGCTGGGCGAGGCGGCCGTCAGGATCGTTCCGCTCCGCTATGTGCGGATCGCCGCGGCGGTGATCTTTGGCGTCATCGGCGTCTGGGTGCTGGCCGCGACCTTCCTCAAGCCGGGGTTCGGCGGCTAAGGTCGCGCCGGGCTTGGAGACTCGGATGACCACCATGAGCGCTGGCGACGGCGATACGGCGTTCTTCGGCCATCCGCGGGCGCTGGCCTACCTGGCCTTTACCGAGGCCTGGGAGCGGTTCTCCTACTACGGGATGAACACCCTGCTGGTGCTCTACATGGTCCACCAGCTACTGCTGCCGGGGCATGTGGAGAACGTCGTCGGCTTCCCGACGCTGCGGGCGACGCTCGAGCACGGCCATCCGATGACCCCGCTGCAGCTGGCGGCGGTGATCGGCGGGCTCTACGGCGCGATGGTCTATTTCACGCCGTTCTTCGGCGGGTTGCTGGCCGATTTCCTGCTGGGCCGGACGGCGACCATCATCGTCGGCGCGCTGCTGATGGCCACCGGCCACTTCCTGATGGCGTTCGAGCAGCCGTTCCTGCTGGCCCTGCTCTGCCTGATGCTCGGAACCGGCTGCTTCAAGGGCAACATCGCCAGCCAGGTGGGCGCGCTCTATCCCGAGGGCGACAACCGCCGCGCCGACGGCTTCCAGGTCTTCTACCTGGGCATCAATGCCGGGGTGATCGCCGCGCCGCTGATCGTCGGGACCCTGGCGGAGAAGATCGCCTGGCACTGGGGTTTCGGGGCGGCCGGGATCGGCATGCTGATCTCGCTGGCGATCTACCTGTCCGGGCGGCGGATGTTCCCGTCCGACCCGCCGCTTCGCAAGCGCGCCGAGCTGCACATCGAGCGACCGGCCATGACCTCCCACGAATGGCTGAAGGTCGCGCTGCTGGTCGCCCTGCTGCCGGTGCTGGCGGCCTCGATCGTCGGCAACCAGCAGATCTTCATCACCTACCTGGTGTGGGCGGAACGAAGCGCCGACCTGCGGCTGTTCGGCCAGCCCATCCTGACGGAGTGGCTGGTGTCGGTGGACGCCATCGTCTCGGTCGCCTGCCTAGCCGGCATGGTGCTGTTCTGGCGGGTCTGGAGCACACGCCTGGAGGAACCCGACGAGTTCGGGAAGATCTCCCTAGGCTGCTTCTTCGGCGCGGCCGGCGTGGCCTGCCTGGCGGTCGGTACGATCCTGACCGGGGCCGGCCATAAGGTGCCGTTCGGCTGGCTGCTGGGCTTCCACCTGCTCAACGACATCGGCTTCGCCAACGTGCTGCCGGTGGGGCTGGCGCTGTTTGCCCGAGCGGCGCCGCGCGCCATCGCCGGCATGGTGATCGGAATCTATTACCTGCACCTGTTCGCCGGCAACGCCTTCGCCGGCTGGCTGGGAACAAAGCTGGAGACCATGCCGCCGGCCGACTTCTGGCTGCTGCACGCCGGCCTGGTGGGCGGCGCCGGCGTGGTCTTCGTCCTGATCGCGCCGGTCTTCCGCAGGGTGCTGGATCCCGAGCGCGAGGCGCTGGTCGCGTTGGTCTAGGCGAAGCCGGCCGCCTTGCTCTAGAAGCGACCCACGGGCGGCTAGCTCAGCTGGTCAGAGCACCTCGTTTACACCGAGGGGGTCGGGGGTTCGAACCCCTCGCCGCCCACCATCCTGCGGAGGCTACAAGCCATGAAGCGCTGGGTCGCCGCCATCCTGGCCGCCGCGTCCGCCACGGCCTGCCACGCCGCGCCGGCCTCGGTGCAGGACTACATGGGCCAGGCGCCCGTGAAGGCCGATGCGCGGATCGCCTATGGCCCAGCCCCGGCGCAGGTGGTCGACCTGTTCCTGCCGAAGACCAAGGGGCCCTATCCCGTGGTCGTGTTGCTGCATGGGGGCTGCTTCCTGGCCGAATACCAGGGGCTGCCGCAGACCAGCGCCATCGCCGCCGACCTGGCCAAGCGTGGCTATGCGGTGTGGAACGTCGAGTACCGCAAGCTTGGCGAACCTGGCGCCGGGTATCCGGGGACCTTCCTGGATGTGGCCGATGCTGTGGACAGGCTGAAGGTCGAGGCGCGCAAGTATCGGCTCGACCCGAAGCGGGTCGTGGCGCTGGGCCACTCCGCGGGCGGGCACCTGGCGCTGTGGGCGGCGGCGCGGGGCCGGCTGCCGAAGACCAGCCCGCTGTGGCGCGCCCGTCCGCAGGCGATCCGGGCCGTGGTCAGCCTGGGCGGCATCGGCGACCTGGAGGGGCAGGGCGACGTGTTCGCCGGAGCCTGCGGGCCGGAGCCGATCCCCAGGATCATCGGGCTGGCGACGCGGCAGAACGCCTATGCCGACACCTCACCGGCCGCGCTGCTGCCAACCGGCGTGCCCGTCACCATGATCTCCGGCGAGCTCGACAGCGTCATGCCGCCCGCGACCGGCCGGGCCTATGTGGCGCGCCTGACCAGGGCCGGCGACAAGGGCGAGGCGATCTCCATTCCGGGCGCCAGCCATTTCGACGTGGTGATCCCGACGACGGCGGCGTGGCAGGTGGTGGTCGGCGCCCTCGACCGGCAATTCCGCGCGCTGCGCTAGGGGCCATGCGACGCCGCGCCCTCGGTCGGACCGGCCTGATGGTCTCCGAACTGGGGTTCGGCTGCGCCAGCTGGTGGGGCAGGCCGGCGTTCGACGAGCGCATGGCGCTGGGTCTGGTCCACGAGGCCATCGACCTGGGCGTCACCCTGTTCGACACCGGGGCCAGTTATTCGGCGGGGCAGGCCGAACCGCGCCTGGGGCGCGCGCTGAAGGGCCGCGACACGTCAGGCCTGGTGATCGCCACCAAGGCCGGCACCTACCACGCGGGGCGCGGGCGGATCGGCCGCGACATGAGCCCCGCCGCAATCGCCGCCAGCGCCGAGCGGAGCCTGCGCCACCTGGGCCAGGACGCGCTGGGGCTGCTGCAGCTGCACGGCCCGGCGATCGCCGAGCTGACCGACGACCTGCTGGAGGTCCTGGCCGGGCTGAAGGCGCGGGGGCTGGTCCGTGCGGTCGGACTCAACAGCTTCGACCCTGCCGTCATCGACCATGCCCTGGGCTTGCGCGGAATCGATGTGGTGATGGTCGACTACAACGTCCTGCGGCCCGAGCGGGAGCCGCTGATCGCCCGCGCGGCGGCGGCGGGGAAGGGCGTGCTGGCCGGCATGCCGCTGGCCATGGGTCACACCCGGCCGCTGCTCTCGCGCCTGCGCGGCCCGCGGGACCTCTGGTACGCCGCCCGCGCGCTGGCCAGGCATCGCGACGCGCTGTCGCGCGGCGCCAGGTTCGGCTTCCTGCACCGCCTGCCGGAGATGACCGGGTCGCAGGCGGCCCTGGCCTATGTGCTGGCCAATCCCGGCGTCGACGCCGCGGTGTTCGGGGCGACGCGCCCGGCGCATCTGCGGGAGAACCTGGCGGCCGCCGGCCTCGCCTTGCCGGATGGCGTCAAGGCCCGCATCCGCGCGGTCCAGCGGGCCGATCGCTGACGTTGCGTAACACTTCCGCCGGCGCGCGCCGGGAGTCATTCTAACGCCCACCTGAGTAGCGAGGACCGTCATGGCGCAAGTTTCCGTCGATCTGGAGGAGGTCCTGAAGGACGCCCACCTCCCAGCCCTGATGACCGCCCTGGTCCACATGACCGGCGACTTGAGCTGGCTGAAGCCGGAATGGACGCCGGCCTACAATCCGCTCTCGCGCGGCGACACCGGCATCCCGGAAGCGGAACAGGCCAAGATCCGCAAGGCCGCCGCCGCCGCCATTCAGGCGCACCTGGACGGCAAGCCGCTGGCCCTGCCCAGCCCGGACATCGCAACCCTGCGCCGGCAGATGGACTTCGTGGCCGGCGCGCCGATCCCCGAGCAGTACGTCGACTTCCTGGTCGACGAGCTGACCCTCAAGGGCAAATCCAGCAAGGACCCGCAGTTCGACCAGCCGAAGCTGAAGGACGCTGCGCGCAAGCTGAAGGTGCTGGTGGTCGGCGCCGGCATGTCGGGCCTGTTGACCGGCATTCGTCTGTCGCAGGCCGGTGTCCAGTTCGAGATCGTCGACAAGAACCCCGACGTCGGCGGCACCTGGTTCGAGAACAGCTATCCGGGCTGCCGGGTGGACAACGCCAACCACATGTACAGCTACTCGTTCGAGCCCAACCACGACTGGCCGCAGCACTTCTCGCCCCAGCCGGTGCTGCTGAAGTACTTTCAGGGCATCGCCGACAAGTACGACCTGCGGAAGAATATACGCTTCGAGACCATGGTGGAGACCCTGGCCTGGGACGACGCCGACTCGGTCTGGCGCGCCACGCTGAAGGGCAATGACGGCAAGGCCGAGATCGTCGAGGCCAATGTGGTGGTCACCGCCGTGGGCCAGCTGAACTGCCCGCGCCTCCCGGACATCGAGGGGCGCGAGAGCTTCGCCGGTCCGGCCTTCCACTCCGCCGAATGGCGCCACGACGTGGACCTGAAAGGCAAGCGGGTGGCGGTGATCGGCACCGGCGCCTCGGCCTATCAGTTCGTGCCGGAGATCGCGCCGGACGTGGCCCACCTGACGGTGTTCCAGCGCAATCCGCCCTGGGCGCTGCCGGTCCCGCACTACCACGAGGACGTTCCCGAGGGCATGAAGTGGACCCTGGAACACGTGCCCTACTATGACAAATGGTACCGCTTCTGGCTGTTCTGGATGACCACCGAGGGCTTCCTGCCGATGGTGAAGTCCGACCCCACCTGGAACGGCTCGCCGACCGCGGTGGGACCCGAGAACGCGATGCTGCGGGAGATGGCCGCGCAAGGTCTGGCCGCCCAGGTCGCCGACCGGCCGGACCTGCTGGACAAGGTGATCCCGCAGTACCCGATCGGCGGCAAGCGCGCGGTGCTGGACAACGGCGTCTGGCTGACGGCGCTGAAGCGCGACAACGTCAGCCTTGTCACCGACAAGGTGGTGAAGATCACGCCGAAGGGCGTCGTCACCGCCGATGGCGTGGAGCATGAGGTCGATGTGCTGATCTACGGCACCGGCTTCCAGGCCTCGAACTTCCTGTCGTTCCTGAAGATCAAGGGCCGCGGAGGGCGCGACCTGCATGAGGCCTGGGGCGGCGACGCGCGCGCCTATTTGGGCATGACCCACCCGGGATTCCCGAACCTGTTCACGATCTACGGTCCCAACACCAACATCGTCGTCAACGGCTCGATCATCTTCTTCTCGGAGTGCGCCGTCCGCTACATCGTGGGCGCGCTTCGCATGCTGGCCGAGACGGGCGCGCGGTCGATCGAGCCGAAGCAGGCGGTCTATGACACCTTCAACCGCAAGGTCGATGAGGCCAACGCCGGCTGGGCCTGGGGCTCGCCAAACGTGTCCAGCTGGTACAAGAATTCGTTCGGGCGGGTGAGCCAGAACTGGCCTTACGGCCTGATCGACTATTGGCGCGCCACCCTGGCGCCGAACCCGGATGACTTCGTCCTGGAGCGGCCGCCGGAGACCGTGGCCTGAGCGGGAGGCTGGGATGAGCGAGATCGAAGGTGGGTGCGCCTGCGGCGCGGTGCGGTTCAAGATCAGCGGCGAGCTGATGGGGACCGGCGTCTGCCATTGCCGGTCCTGCCAGTACGGCACGGGCGGCGGCCCGAACTATGTGGTGCTGGCGCCCAGGGCCGGGTTCACGGTCACCAAGGGCGAGGCCAAGATCCACACCTCCAAAGCCGACAGCGGCAACGAGGTGGGCCGCGCGTTCTGCGCCGAATGCGGGACGCCGCTCTACACCGCGACCGGAGAGGGCATGCCGTTCCTGCCGGTGAAGGTCGGGGCGCTGGACGACCCGTCGGTGTTCCAGCCGCAGATCCACCTCTACATGGAAGACGCCCAGCCCTGGCACCTGACCCACGAGGGCCTGCCGCAGTTCCCGAAGATGCCGCCCTTCGGCTAGAGCGTGACCGCGGTTAGCTGAATCGGGATTCTGGTTGTGGGCGGATCATGATTCAAGATGCGGGCTGGACGGGAGGCCAGCTCGCATGGGTCGACCCTATTCGCTGGATCTGCGGGATCGTGTGGCCCGGTTGGTGG
>NZ_JANXWD010000078.1 GCF_025351295.1 Phenylobacterium sp. | reverse complement strand
TCCCCGGCACAAGGCCGGGGATGACGGCCCCGGGGGGTGAGGATCGGGGGTTGAGGATCGGGGGGTGAGGCCCGGGGCGGAGCCCCTCAGTGCTTCACGACCCACTGGCTGACGTAGGCGTGGGTGGCGCGGACCAGGCCGGGGGGGCCGGAGAAGTAGAATTCGCTGCCGAACAGCACCTTGCGCTCGCGCCAGGTGACGGCGCCGGTGTCTTCGCCCTGCAGGACGGATCGAAGCTTGGCGCTCATGCCGCTGGGCACGAAGGCGACATAGGTGGCGTCGGTCATCGGGCGAACTCCAACTGGGCCCCAGCGGCGAAAAGACCGTGAGTCCTTCGCGTTCGCCACCCCGTAAGGGCCGGACAGGGCGTCGCAGGCTGGACAAGCTGTGGACGGGCGGGCGAGGTGGCGACCTTCGGGAGTCGGGGAGACGCGCGTGCGATTGATTGGAATGGTGCTGGGCCTGGCCCTCGTCGCGACGGCTGCCGTGGCCGCACCGCCGGACGATGCGGCGCGCTGGCGGGCGGAAGCCAGGCGGGTGACCATCGTGCGCGACGACTGGGGGATCGCGCATGTGCACGGCAAGACCGACGCCGAGGCGGTGTTCGGCATGGCCTATGCCCAGGCCGAGGACGACTTCAACCGGGTAGAGGCCAATTACCTGACCTCGCTGGGCCGCACGGCCGAGGCGGAGGGACCGTCGGCGATCTGGCAGGACCTGCGCCAGAAGCTCTACATCGACCCGGCCGACCTGCAGGCGAAGTATGCGGCCAGCCCGCCGTGGCTGAAGGCGCTGATGGACGGCTGGGCGGACGGGCTCAACTTCTACCTGGCGACCCACCCGGAGACGAAGCCGCGGGTGATCGCGCGATTTGAACCCTGGATGGCGCTGTCGTTCACCGAGGGCAGCATCGGCGGCGACATCGAGGACATCTCACTCAGGGACCTGGAGACCTTCTACGGCGGCAGCAAGAGCGCCCGCGCGGAGGACCCCTATGCGTTCCGCGAGCCGACCGGGTCGAACGGGATCGCCATCGGGCCGCAGATCACCAAGGATGGCCACGCCCTGCTGCTGATCAACCCGCATACCTCGTTCTTCTTCCGCTCCGAGCTGCAGATGACCAGCGACGAGGGGTTGAACGCCTATGGCGCGGTCACCTGGGGGCAGCTGTTCGTCTACCAGGGCTTCAATGCCCATGCCGGCTGGATGCACACCTCCAGCGGCGTCGACGTGGTGGATGAGTTCGCCGAGAGCCAGGTCTCGACCCCGGACGGGATGGCCTATCGCTACGGCGGCGAGGTCCGGAAGATGACGGTCAAGACCATCGTGGTGCCCTATCGAGCGGCAGACGGGTCGATGGCCAGCCGGACCTTCAAGACCTACGCCACCCACCACGGCCCAATCGTGCGGATGCAGGACGGCAAGTGGATCGCGTTCGCGATGATGTACCGGCCGGTGGAGGCGCTGCAGCAGTCGTTCCTGCGGACCAAGACCTCGGACTACGCCTCGTTCGCCAAGGTGGCGGAGCTGAAGGCCAATTCCTCCAACAACACCCTTTTCGCCGACGACAAGGGCGAGACGGCCTATCTGCACCCGCAGTTCATCCCCCGGCGCGACGACGGGTTCGACTACACCAGGCCGGTGGACGGGTCGGATCCGGCGACCGACTGGCAGGGGCTGCACGAGCCCGGCGAGGCGCCGCAGGTGCTGAGCCCGGCCAATGGCTGGGTCTACAACAGCAACGACGCGCCGTGGACCGCGGCCGGGCCGGCGAGCCCGAAGAAGGCGGCGTTCCCGAAATATATGGACGAGGCCGGGGAGAATCCGCGCGGGCCGCATGCGATCCGGGTGCTGAGCGGGCGGACCGACTTCACGCGGGAGAGTCTGCTGGCGGCGGCGTTCGACCCGTTCCTGCCGGCCTTCGACCGGCTGATCCCGAAGCTGAAGCGCGGCTACGACGCCATGGCCAACGACGATATGCGCAAGGTGCGGGTGGCCGAGCAGGTGGCGGCGCTGAGCGCCTGGGACCGCCGCTGGTCGGCGGCCTCGACCGAGACCTCGCTGGCGGTGTTCTGGGGGGAGGCGCTGTGGGCCAAGTCGGCGCCGTTCGCCAAGGCGGTCGGGATGAACGTCTACGACTATATGGCCGAGCGCAGTTCGGACACCGACAAGCTGGGGGCGCTGGCCGAGGCGTCGGACCGGCTGGCGACCGACTTCGGGAGCTGGAAGACGCCCTGGGGCGAGATCAACCGCTTCCAGCGGCTGAACGATGACATCGAACAGACCTTTCACGACGACGCCCCGTCGATAGCGGTGCCGTTCACCTCGGCCCAGTGGGGCTCGCTGGCCTCGTTCGGCGCCAAACGGTATCCCGGGACCAAGCGGTACTACGGCACCAACGGCAACAGCTTCGTGGCGGTGGTGGAGTTCGGGCCGAAGGTCCGCGCGCTGGCGGTGACCGCGGGCGGCGAAAGCGGCCATCCGGGCAATCCGCACTTCGACGACCAGGCGGAGCGCTATGCCGGCGGGAACCTGCGCGAGGTGTACTTCTGGCCGGAACAGCTGAAGGGCCACACCGAGCGGAGCTATTCGCCGGGCGAAAGGAAGTAGGCGCTGGGCGCGCGCTACCCGTTGGCTTTGCGGGCGCCCTTCTTGGGCCCCTTGAACGGGGGGCCCTTGTGGGGCGGACCGGCTTGCGGGCGGGGCGGGCGCGGCGCGCCTGTGCGGGGACCGTCCGGGCGCGGGCCTGAGGGGCGGGGCCCCTGCGGGCCTGGGGCGCTGGCCGGGTTGATGCGGATTTCGCCGGCGTCGGCGGCGGCCTTGATGGCGACGCGGAAGCGTTCCTCGACCTCGGGACTGATCTCGAACTTGGTCTCGTTGTCGTGGATCTTGATCAGGCCGATGTCCTTCTTGGTGACATGGCCCAGGCGGCAGATCAGCGGCACGAGCCATTTGGGGTCGGCGTTCTTGCTGCGGCCGACTGGCAGGCGGAACCAGGTGGCGGCGGGGCCGACGCCATGCTCCTCGCGCGGGCCGCCTTCGGGACGGGCGCCTTCTGGACGGGCGCCTTCCGGGCGGCCGCCGTCGTTGCGGATCACGTCGAGGCGGGGACCGCGCGGGGCTCGATTGTCCGGGCCGCGGTCGGGTCCGCGGCCCTGGGTGTCGTCGAACATATCCTCCGGCTCGGGCAGGCGCGAGCGGTGCAGGCGGATCAGGGCGGCGGCGACGGCCTCGGGCGCGCGATCGGCCAGCAGCCGGCCGGCCAGCTCCAGCTCCTCGGGCGAGGCCGGCGCGTTGAGCAGCGGGTCCTCGAACAGGCGCACCTGGTCCTTGGCGCGGATCTCCTCGGCCGAGGGCGGGCCGGACCATTCGACGGCCAGGTTGGCGGTGGCGAACAGGCGCTCGGCCGGGCGGCGCTTGGTATAGGGGACGATGACCACCGAGGTCCCCTTGCGCCCGGCGCGGCCGGTGCGGCCGCTGCGGTGCAGCAAACCCGCGGTATTGGTGGGAAGATCCGCATGGATCACCAGGCCCAGCTCGGGCAGGTCCAGGCCGCGGGCGGCGACGTCGGTGCAGATGCAGGCCCGCGCATGGCCGTCGCGCAGCGCCTGCAGCGCGTCGGTCCGCTCCTTCTGGGAGAGTTCGCCGGAGAGCTGGACGCAGGCGAAGCCGCGCTCGCGCAGCGCGCCATAGAGATGGCGGACGCGTTCGCGGGTGGCGCAGAAGATCAGCGCGCCGGGGCTCTCGAAATAGCGCAGCAGGTTGACGACCGCATTCTCGACCTCGTTTGGGGCCACGCGGACGGCGCGGTACTCGATGTCGCCATGGGCCTCGTCGCGGCGGATGGTGTCGATGCGCACGGCGTCGCGCTGGTAGCGCTTGGCCAGGGCGGCGATCTCCTTGGCGATGGTGGCGGAGAACAGGAAGGTGCGGCGCTCCTTGGGGGCGCTGTCGAGGATCTCCTCGAGGTCCTCGCGGAAGCCCATGTCGAGCATCTCGTCGGCCTCGTCGAGCACGACGACGCGCAGGGAGGCCAGGTCCAGGTTGCCGCGTTCCAGGTGGTCGCGCAGGCGCCCAGGCGTGCCGACCACGATGTGGCAGCCGGCGGAGAGCACCCGCTGTTCGGCCCGGGCGTCCATGCCGCCGACGCAGGTGGCGATGCGGGCGCCGGCCGGGGCGTAGAGCCAGGCCAGTTCGCGGCTGACCTGCAGCGCCAGCTCGCGGGTCGGCGCGATGACCAGGGCGAGCGGGGCGCCCGCGCGCTCGAACCGTTCGGCCTCGCCCAGCAGGGACGGGGCGGCGGCCAGGCCAAACGCCACGGTCTTGCCGGACCCGGTCTGGGCGGAGACCAGCAGGTCGCGGTCGGGCGCGGCCTCGAGGACGGCGCTCTGGACGGGGGTCGGCTCGCGGTAGCCCTGCGCCTCGAGCGCGCGGGCCAGCGCGGGATGCGTGGCGGGGAATGGCATTGGCTGGGGCTCCGGCGCGCAGTGGACAGCGCCTGGTCGTCAGGAGTCTGTACGGGAAGGAAAATTCTTTACGAGAAACAGGGGGGCGACGCCACGGAAGTGGCGCGAGTGACGGGACTCGAACCCGCGACCTCCGGCGTGACAGGCCGGCGCTCTAACCAACTGAGCTACACCCGCGCAGGACCTTCCGGTCGTGCGAAGGCGGCTCTGATAGGGGCGAGCCGGAATCGTGTCAACGGAAGAGTAGCGCCCTGGCCTCCCACACGAAGCGCGGGAGGGGACCACCCGCTCCACGGCGGGCGGTCCCCTCCCGCCATCGCTGCTGCGGTGGGGGGAGGTCGGAGGGTCTTGCGGCGCCGCACAACGCCTGTTTGAAACGCCCGGATGATAGGTCTAGAAGGGCGCCGCGACTCCCTCCGGAGACTCATGTGAACGCCTTCCTGCTCGAGTACCTGCCGATCGCGATCTTCCTGGGCATCGCGGCGGCGCTGGGCATTGTCTTCATCGTCTTCGCCGCGGTGGTCGCGCCCAAGGCGCCGGACCCTGAGAAGCTGTCGTCCTACGAATGCGGCTTCAATGCCTTCGACGACGCGCGGATGAAGTTCGACGTGCGCTTCTACCTGGTCTCGATCCTGTTCATCATCTTCGACCTGGAAGTGGCGTTCCTGTTCCCCTGGGCCGTGGCGCTGATGAAAATGCCGCCGGACGCGGCGAAGTACGCCTTCTGGTCGATGATGAGCTTCCTGGGCGTGCTGACCGTGGGCTTCATCTACGAGTGGAAGAAGGGGGCCCTGGAATGGGAGTGATCGTTCCCGCCGGATCCGCCGGCCGCCAATCCCTGACAATGTCTGCGGGCGCGGGCGCGCGCAGTGGCGTCGAAGGCTACGACCCGCAGACGCACGACCCGTTCTTCGACGGGGTTTCGGCGCGGCTGGCCGACAAGGGTTTCGTGACCGCCGGCGTCGACGACCTGATCACCTGGGCGCGGACCGGGTCGCTGATGTGGATGACCTTCGGCCTGGCGTGCTGCGCGGTCGAGATGATCCAGACCTCGATGCCGCGCTATGACCTGGAGCGGTTCGGAACCGCGCCGCGCGGCAGCCCGCGACAGAGCGACGTGATGATCGTGGCCGGCACGCTGGTGAACAAGATGGCCCCGGCGCTACGCAAGGTCTACGACCAGATGCCCGAGCCGCGCTACGTGATCTCGATGGGGTCCTGCGCCAACGGCGGCGGCTATTATTACTTCAGCTATTCCACGGTGCGCGGCTGCGACCGGATCGTGCCGGTGGACATCTATATCCCCGGCTGCCCGCCGACCGCGGAGTCGCTGGTCTATGGCGTGCTGCAGTTGCAGAAGAAGATCCGCCGGACGGGGACCATCATCCGATGACCTGGCCGGTGAAGGCCGCCGACCTCGAAAAACTCGGCAAGTCGATCCTGAAGGGCGCCAAGGGGCTGGTCACCGGCGCCGACGTGCAGTTCGGCGAGCTGACCCTCACCGGGCCGGCGGGCAGGATCGTCGAGGCGCTGACCTATCTGCGCGACGTCGAGGGCTTCCACCAGCTGATCGACCTGTGCGGCGCCGACTATCCGGAGCGCGAGAAGCGCTTCGACGTGGCCTACCACCTGCTGTCGATGACCCAGAACCGGCGCGTCCGGATCAAGGTGCAGGCCGACGAGGACACCGCCGTGCCCTCGGTGGTCGGCGTGTTCGCCGCCGCCGACTGGTACGAGCGCGAGACGTTCGACATGTACGGTGTGTTCTTCGACGGCCACCCGGACCTGCGCCGCATCCTCACCGACTACGGCTTCCACGGCCATCCGCTGCGGAAGGACTTCCCGATGACCGGCTACGTCGAGGTTCGCTACGACGAGGAGCTGAAGCGGGTGGTCTATGAGCCCGTGAAGTCGGTCGAGTGGCGCAACTGGGACTTCCTCAGCCCCTGGGAAGGCGTGGAACGCGGGTTCTCCCCGCTGCTGCTGCCAGGGGACGAGAAGAGCGTTGAGGTGAAGGGCGGGGGCAAGTCATGACCGGCGACAACATGTCTGCCCAGGCCTCGGACTATTTCCACGATCCGGTGGTTCCCGAAACCCCGGTCCGCAAGTTCAACATCAACTTCGGCCCGCAGCATCCGGCGGCGCACGGCGTGCTGCGCCTGGTGCTTGAGCTCGACGGCGAGGTCGTGGAGCGGGTCGACCCGCACATCGGCCTGCTGCACCGCGGCACCGAGAAGCTGATGGAGGCCCGGCCCTATCAGCAGACCATCCCCTACATGGACCGCCTCGACTATGTGGCGCCCATGAACCAGGAGCACGGCTACTGCCTGGCGATCGAGAAGCTGCTGGGGGTGACGGCGCCGCGCCGGGCGCAGCTGATCCGCACGCTCTACGACGAGATCGGCCGCGTCCTGAACCACATCATGAACGTCACCACCCAGGCGATGGACGTGGGCGCGCTGACGCCCCCGCTATGGGGCTTCGACGAACGCGAAAAGCTGATGATTTTCTATGAGCGGGCCTCGGGCGCGCGGATGCACGCCAACTACTATCGGGTGGGCGGGGTGCGGCAGGACCTGCCGGAACAGCTGATCCGCGACATCGACGACTGGGCCGTCCACTTCCCCAAGATCTGCGACGACATCGAAGGCCTGATCACCGGCAACCGCATCTTCAAGCAGCGCAACGTCGACATCGGCGTGGTGACCCGCGAGCAGGCGATCGCCAACAGCTTCTCGGGCGTGATGGTGCGCGGAAGCGGCGTCGCCTGGGACCTGCGCCGGGCCCAGCCCTACGCCTGCTACGACGAGATGGAGTTCGAGGTCCCGCTGGGCGTCAACGGCGACTGCTACGACCGCTACCTCTGCCGGATGGCCGAGATGCGGGAGTCGACCAAGATCATCCGCCAGTGCTGCGAGCGCCTGCTGAAGGAGCCGGGCCCGGTGCTGATCGAGGACAACAAGATCGCCGCGCCGCGCCGGGGCGAGATGAAGCGCTCGATGGAGGCGCTGATCCACCACTTCAAGCTGTTCACCGAGGGCTACCGGACCCCGCCCGGCGAAGTCTATGCCTGCGTCGAGGCGCCCAAGGGCGAGTTCGGCGTCTATCTGGTCAGCGACGGGACCAACAAGCCCTACCGGGTGAAGATCCGCGCCCCGGGTTATCCGCACCTACAGGCCATGGACTGGATGAACCGCGGCCACATGCTGGCGGACGTGAGCGCCATCCTGGGATCGCTGGACATCGTGTTCGGGGAGATCGACCGGTGAGCATCCGCCGCCTTGCCCAGGTCCAGCCCGAGAGCTTCGCGTTCAGCCCCAAGACGCTGAAGGCCGCGAAGGGCTGGATGGCCAACTTCCCGGCCGGACGGCAGCAGTCGGCCGTGGTGCCGGTGCTGTGGCTGGTCCAGAAGCAGGACGGCTGGGTCTCCGAGCCCGCGATCCGCGCGGTGGCCGAACTGCTGGGCATGCCGGCGATCCGGGTGCTGGAGGTGGCGACCTTCTACACCATGTTCATGCTCGAGCCGGTGGGCGCGACCCTGGTGCAGGTGTGCGGCACGACGCCGTGCCAGACCCGCGGCTCCGAGGCGCTGATCGCGGTCTGCAAGCGCCGGATCGGCGCGCAGAACCACCGAACAGCCGACGGCAAGTTCACCTGGCAGGAAGTCGAGTGCATGGGCGCCTGCGCCAATGCGCCGATGGCGGCGATCAACGATTATTACTACGAGGACCTGACGCCGGAGAGCTTCGAGCGTCTGCTGGACGATTTCGCGGCGGGCCGGAAACCCAAGCCCGGCTCGGCGATCGGTCGCCAGGGTTCGGCGCCCGAGGGCAGGGCGACGACCCTGACCGACACCGCGCTGTACGACGGGTCGCTCGGGGCGGCGATCAGGATCCCGAACCTGCCGGCGAAGGTGGAGGCATGACCCCCCTCCTCATGGCCCAGAAGCGGCGGTTGACGATCATGGCGGCGGTCAATGTGCTGTCGGTGGCGGCGGCGCTGAGCTTTCTCGTGGTTTATTTCAAGTTTTCGTACGCCTGGAGTTTCCCGGCGTTCGTGGTGGCGCTGCTGATCGGGTTCGGGGCGCAGATCTGGTTCATCGCCGGCTTCCGCCGGACCGGTAAGGGGACTTAGGCGTGGCGGGCATCCTGGCCGACAAGGACCGCATCTTCCTCAACATCTATGGCCAGCGCGACTGGGGCCTGGAGGGGGCGAAGGCGCGCGGCGCGTGGAACGGCACGGCTGACATCGTCGCCCAGACGCCGGAGTGGATCTGCGACCAGATCAAGGCGTCCGGCCTGCGCGGCCGGGGCGGGGCGGGCTTCGCCACCGGCCTGAAATGGACCTTCACACCGTTCCAGGCGCCGCGCGCCTTGGCGCCCTCCAGGCCCCAGTCGCGCTGGCCATA
>NZ_JANXWD010000044.1 GCF_025351295.1 Phenylobacterium sp. | reverse complement strand
GCCTGAACCTGCCCGCCGACATCAAGGGCGCCCTGGTCGAGAACGTCGACCAGTCCTCCGATGCGGGCACCAAGGGCCTGCGCCGCGGCGACGTCATCACCCGCGCCAACGACCGCGCGGTCATCGCGCCGGGCGACCTGGCGGCGGTGGTCGACGCGGCCAAGAAGGCCGGTCGCACCAGCGTGCTGGTGGGCGTCTATCGCAACGGCCGCACCGCCTTCCTGCCGATCAAGGTTTCGGGGTAACCTCCCCCTCTGATGGGGACGGGAATCACATGCGGATCCTGATCGTCGAGGATGACCTCGAGGCGGCCGAAGCCATGGCCCGCGGCCTCGGCGAGGCCGGCCACGACTGTGTCCGCGGCCATGACGGCGAACAGGGCCTGGCCGCGTCCCGCGACGGCGCGTTCGACGTGATGATCGTCGACCGCATGATGCCCAAGATGAACGGCGTCCAGCTGGTCGAGACCCTGCGCCGCGAGGGCGACCGCACCCCGGTGCTGTTCCTCTCGGCCCTGGGCGAGGTCGGCGACCGGGTCGACGGCCTGCAGGCCGGCGGCGACGACTACCTGGTCAAGCCCTACGCCTTCGCTGAACTGATCGCGCGGATCGAGGCCTTGGCCCGACGGCGCGACACGGGCTCGGTCCAGACCCTGCTCAAGGTCGGCGAGTTGGAGATGGACCTGATCGCCCGCACCGTGCATCGCGCCGGCAAGGAGATCGACCTGCAGCCGCGCGAGTTCCAGCTGCTGGAGTTCATGATGCGCCACGCCGGCCAGTCGGTGACCCGCACCATGCTGCTGGAGAAGGTCTGGCACTACCACTTCGACCCGCAGACCAACGTCATCGACGTGCACATCTCGCGCCTGCGCTCCAAGATCGACAAGGGCTTCGACCGGCCGATGCTGCAGACCGTGCGCGGCGCGGGCTACCGGCTCGACGCGTAGGAAAGTGGGGACACACACCACTTTCCCCCACTCCGCCGTTGGACATCGGAAACCCGCGCCTCGGGAAAAGTGGTGTGTGTCCCCACTTTCCCCTTCCCCGTAAACGGGTAAGGCAAGGATGGCCGTCCGCCTGCCGCGCATCTTCCGGACAACGCCGTTCCGGCTGACGCTGCTGTTCCTGGCGCTGTTCGCCAGCGCGGCGTTCGCGTTCCTGGCCTACATCTATGTCGCCACCGCCGGCGAGGCGACGCGGCGCACCGACCAGGAGATCCGGCGCGAAATGCGCTCCCTGGTGGATGTCTACGACCGCGCCGGCGTCGACGCCGTCAACCAGTCGCTGATCGAGCGCGCCGCCAGCGAGAAGCCGTTCCTCTATCTGCTGCTGACCAAGGACGGCCGACGCATCTCCGGCTCTATCGAGGAGAGCCCGGTGGAGGGCTTCACCGGTGCGCCCACCAAGGCCACCTTCCAGGTCACCGACGTCGACGCCCAGGGCCACCAGGCGAAGCACCCGGCGCGTGGCCTGCAGGAGCGGCTGAAGGGCGGGGAAATCCTGTTCGTCGGCGCCGACGCCGGCGAGGACGAAGCCTATGTCGCCAAGATCGTCCGCGCCCTGCAGGCCTCGGGCCTGCTGGTGGTGATCCTGGGCCTGGCCGGCGGGGTGCTGGTCAGCCGCAATGTCTCGCGCTCCATGGTCGACCTGATCGATGTGGTGGAGCGGGTGCGCAACGGCGAGTCCGGGGTGCGCGCTCGGGTCCGCGGCACCCGCGACGAGTTCGACGAGCTGGCCCAGGGGGTCAACGAGATGCTGGATCGTCTCGAACGATCCATGGCTGGACACAAGCACGCCGGCGACGCCATCGCCCACGACCTGCGCTCGCCGCTGACCCGCCTGCGGGCGCGCCTGGAGGCCGCCTACATCGACGTCGAGGCCGGCAAGGGCGACGCCGAGGAGGCGCTGGCCCAGGCCCTGACCGACACCGACGGGGTGCTCAAGACCTTCGGCGCCGTGCTCTCCATCGCCCGGCTGCAGGCGGCCGGCGCCGCGCCCAGCCCGGTGATCTTCAACCCCGCCGACCTGGCCGCCGACATGGCCGAGCTCTACGAGCCGTTCTGCGAGGAGAAGGACCTCGAATTCTCCGCCGAACTGACCAGGGACCTGAGCGTGCGCGGCAACCGCGAGTTCCTGGCCCAGGCGGTCGCCAACCTGCTCGACAACGCGGTGAAATACACCCCGGCCGGCGGGGCGATCATGCTGCGCGTGCGCCGCCGTTCCTCCGGCGAGGTGGAGTTCTCGGTCACCGACACCGGCCCGGGCGTCCCCGACGAGGACCGCGAGCGGGTGATCCAGCGCTTCGTGCGCCTGGAGAACAGCCGCAACGAACCGGGCGCGGGCCTCGGCCTCTCTCTGGTCGCCGCGGTCGCCGAGGCCCACGGAGGCCGCCTTGAACTCTCCGAAGGCCCCGGCAAGGTCGGCGACATGGGCCCCGGCCTGCGTGTGGCGTTCATCCTGCCGCGACCCTAGGACCATTCTTGCCATATTTTGCCATGGGCGTATCGTCGGCGGCATGAGCACCATGAACATCTCCCTGCCAGAGGCGCTGAAGGCGTTCGTCGACGACCAGGTGGCGGAGCGGGGCTATGCGACCAGCAGCGAGTACATCCGGGAGCTGATCCGGCGCGAGCTCGACCGGGAGAAGCTACGCGCGATGCTGCTCGAAGGGGCAACCTCGCCCTTGACCGGTCCTATGACGGAGGACGACTTCGGGGAGCTTCGGGATATCGCGCGCGGCCATCAAGCCGGATGAAGCCGAGGCGGGTCGTTCCGCGCGAGCGGGCGCGCCAGGATATGCGAGCCGCCGCCCGCTACTACCGTCTGGAAGCCGGTGAGGATGTCGCCCTCGGATTCGTCGCCGAACTCCGCGCGGCGCTAGCAACGATAGCGACACATCCGGGCGCGGGTTCGCCCCACTATGGCATCACGCTGGGTATTGCCGGGCTCCGGAGCCGGCCATTGGGTCGCAATTCCTACCTTGTGTTCTACGTCGAGGGCGACGGCCGGATAGAGGTCTGGCGCGTGATCCACGGTCGGCGCGATATCGCGTCATTGCTTGGGGCCCCAACCTGACCCTCGCCGACCATCTCCAGCCCTGCGGACCCGTCCTCGACGCCAAGGCGGCCGAGCGGCTGCGGGGGCTGCTGGCAGAGCGCCCGTGGACGCCGGCCCTGGTGACCGCCTGGCCCGCCCTGGCCCCCGTCTTCGGCGCGTCGCCCTATCTGGCAAGCCTGGTCCGGCGCGACCCGGAGCGGTTGGCGGACCTGCTGGCCGCCGATCCGGACGAGCGGCTCGAGACGATCCTGGCCCGCACCGCCGCCGTCGCCGACCTCCTGCCCGAGGCGGCCGCCGCCCCGTTGCGCATCCTTAAGCAAGAGCTGCACCTGCTCACCGCGCTCGCCGACCTGGGTGGCGTCTGGGACCTGGACCAGGTCACCGGCGCCCTGACCCGATTCGCCGACGCCGCCGTGCAGTCTGCGCTGGCGTCGGCCGCGCGGGGGGAGCTCGCGGCGGGCCGTCTCACCCGGCTGGGCGAGGGCGACGAGGGCCCGGTCCCCGGCTGGTTCTGCATCGCCATGGGCAAGCAGGGCGCCGTCGAGCTGAACTATTCCAGCGACATCGACGTGTCGGTGTTCTTCGAGCCCGACGCCCTGCCGCTGGCCCCGGACGTTGAGCCCCAGGCCTTCGCGGTGCGCCTGACGCAGCGGGTCTGCGAGCTGATGCAGGCCCGCACCGCCGACGGCTACGTCTTCCGCATGGACCTGCGGTTGCGTCCCGACCCGGCCTCGACGCCGCTGGCCGTGGCCGTCCCCGCGGCCCTGGAATACTACGAGAGCGTCGGCCAGAACTGGGAGCGGGCGGCCTTCATCAAGGCGCGGCCGTGCGCCGGCGACCTGACCGCCGCCCGCGACTTCCTGCGCGAGCTGCAGCCCTACATCTGGCGCAAGCACCTGGACTTCGCGGCCATCGCCGACATCCATTCGATCAAGCGCCAGATCCATGCCCACAAGGTGGACGAGCGGGTCTCGGCGGCTGGCGTCGACCTGAAGCTGGGGCGCGGCGGCATCCGCGAAATCGAGTTCTACGTCCAGACCCAGCAGCTGATCCTGGGCGGCCGCCACCCTGAGCTGCGCAGCAACCGCACCCTGGACGCGCTGCAGGCCCTGGCCGCCGCCGGCCACGTGGCGCCCGACACCGCCGCCGAACTGACCGCCGCCTACCGCCGGCTCCGCTGCGTCGAGCACCGCGTCCAGATGCTGGACGACGAACAGACCCATCGCCTGCCCGAGGCGGACGTCGACCGCCGGCGGGTCGCCGCGCTCTGCGGCCACGCGCCGCTGCGCAGCTTCGACGCCGAGATCACCCGGACCCTGAAGGCGGTCAACGCCCGCTACGGCGAGCTGTTCGCCGAGGAGGAGGCGCTGTCCTCGCGGTTCGGCAGCCTGGTGTTCACCGGGGTCGACGACGACGCGGAGACCCTGGCGACCCTGGCCCGGATGGGCTTCCCCAACCCGGCCCGGGTCTCCCAGACCATCCGCGCCTGGCACCACGGCCGCGTGCCGGCCACCCGCACCGAGCGGGGCCGCGAGCTGTTCACCCGCCTGGCCCCGCGGCTGCTGGAGGCGGCCCATGCCACCGGCGCGCCGGAGACTGCCTTCAACCGCTTCTGCGATTTCTTCGCAGGCCTATCCGGCGGGGTGCAGCTGCAGTCGCTGTTCCTGGCCCAGCCCAAGCTGTTCGAGCTGGTGGTCCAGGTGCTCGCCTTCGCGCCGCACCTGGCGGCCACGCTGGGGCGGCGGCCCGAGGCCATCGACGCCATGCTCGACCCGGACTTCTTCTCCGAGATCGAGATCGCCCTCGAGCGCGCCGACATGGAACGCGCCGTCGCCGGGGCCGACGGCTTCGAGGCGGCCATGGACGTGGTGCGCCGGGTGCATCGCGATCAGGCGTTCCGGGTCGGTGTGCAGGTGATGAGCGGCACGGCGTCGGCCGAGCTGGCCGGCCGCGCCTTCGCCGACCTGGCCGACCTCTGCATCGAGGCCCTGGCGCCCGCCGCCCTGGCCGAGGCGGTGCGGCTGGGCGGCGCCTTCCCGGGCGACGTGGCCATCGTGGCCCTGGGCAAGTGCGGCTCGCGCGAGATGAGCGCCACCTCCGACCTCGACCTGATGACCCTCTACCGGGCTAGCGACCCCGCCGCCGGCTCGGCGCTCAAGGGCTGGGACGCCTCCACCTTCTACGGCCGCTTCACCCAGCGGCTGATCGCGGCGCTGTCCAGCCCCACCGCCGAGGGTCAGCTCTACGCGGTCGACATGCAGCTGCGGCCCTCCGGCACCAAGGGTCCGGTGGCGGTGAGCTTCGCGGCCTTCGAGCACTATTACCAGGGCGAGGCGGAAACCTGGGAGCTGCTGGCGCTGACCCGCGCCCGGGTGGTGTGGGCCACGTCCGCCGGCTTCGCGACCGACGCCGAGGCGGCGGTCGAGGCGGCCCTGCGCCGCCCCCGCGACCGCCGCGGGACCGCCCGCGATGTCCGCGAGATGCGCGAGCTCATGGAACGGGAGCGGCCGCCGAAGGGGGAGTGGGACCTGAAACTCACGCCGGGCGGCCTGGTCGACATCGAGTTCGCCGCCCAGTTCCTGCAGATCGCCCACGCCGCCGAGGGCGGTCCGCTGGAGCCCAACACCGCCCAGGCCTTGGCCGCCCTGGCCCGCGCCGACCTGGCGCCGGCCGCGGCCGTGACGGCGCTCTCCGAGGCCTGGCGCCTGCAGCAGGATCTGACCCAACTGCTGAAGGTGGCGCTGGGCGACGGCGCCGACCCGGCCGGCGAGCCCAAGGCCTTCCAGGCCCTGCTGGCCCGGGCCGGCGAGGCGCGCACCTTCAAGGCCCTGCGCGCCCGGCTGGACAAGGTCCAGACCGCCGCGCGGGGCGCCTATGCCGCGATGCTGAAGAGCTAAAACGCCCGCTCATTCCGGCGAAGGCCGGGACCCAGATGGATTGGCTGTGATGTGGGTTCGAGAGGCTCAGCGCCTATCCGATCAGCCTGACCGCTTCGCGATCTGGGTCCCGGCCTTCGCCGGGATGAGCGGCTTCAAGGCTAGCGACGGACTCGCCGAGCTCGGGCGTACAAGTCTCAAGGGGCCGGTAACCCAAAGTCACACGAGGATCTATGAAGCGCATTGCTCTTCTCGCGGTCGCCTGCGCCGCCGTCGCCAGCCTCGCCCAGGCACGCCCTGACCCGGCCCGCGAGCGGCCGGACCCCGACGCCGACCACGACGGCAAGGTGACCCTGGCCGAGTTCAAGGCCAGCCATGCCGAGCGTGAGGCCCACATGTTCGCCCGGCTCGACACCAACAAGGACGGCAAGATCACCCAGGCCGAGTTCGATGCCGGCCGCCAGCGCGCCGAGGCCGCGGGCCGCGGTCGCCCGGCCGGCGCCGGCCATGGCGGCGGCATCTTCGCACGGCTCGACACCGACAAGGACGGCGCGATTTCGAAGGCCGAGATGGAAGCGATGACCGTCCAGCGGTTCAAGATGGCCGACACCAACAACGACGGCTGGCTCTCCAAGGGCGAGCTGCTCATGATGCGGCAGAAGATGCGTGGCCCTAGCCCGTCGCAATAGGCGTCCCGCACCCGGAGGCGAGGGCAGGTTTGGGGGATCCCGACGAGGAACTCTTGTCGCGGGTGGCGACGGGCGACCCCGCCGCCGTGCGCGCCCTCGTCGCCCGCAAGCTGCCGCGCCTGCTGTCGCTGGCCGGCCGGATTCTGGGCGACCGGCAGGAGGCGCAGGACGTCGCCCAGGAGGCCTTCCTGCGGGTCTGGAAACAGGCGCCGAAGTGGCGGCCGGGCGCGGCGCGGTTCGACACCTGGCTGCACCGGGTGGCGTTGAACCTCTGCTACGACCGCCTGCGGCGGCGCCGCGAGGTGGCCTATGCCGACCCGCCCGAGCGGGCCGACGAGGGGCCGGGGCCGGACCGGGGCCTGATGGCGGCGGACACCGGCCGGCGGGTCGGCGCGGCGCTCGCCGCCCTGCCGGACCGCCAGCGCGAGGCGATCGTGCTGTGCCACTATCAGGAGCTCGGCAATATCGAGGCCGCCGCCGTCATGGGGGTGAGCGTCGAGGCGCTGGAGAGCCTGCTCGGGCGCGGCCGCCGGGCGCTGCGCGCGGCGCTGGCGGACATGAAGGAGCTCTGAAAGCCCAATGACCCCGGACGGCATGACCCCCGAACGCTTCGAAACCCTCGCGGAGGCCTATGGCGGCGATGTCGCCCGCTGGCCGGACGCCGAGCGCGAGGCGGCCGCCCAGGCGATGGCGGCGCGGCCGGCGTGGGCGCAGGCCGCCCTCGCCCGAGCCGGAGACCTGGACGCCGCGCTGGACGCCTATGGCCCGCCCCGCGCCGCCGCGGGCCTGATGGACCGCATCGTGGCCGACGCGCCAACGCCGCGCCGAGCGTGGCGCTGGACGGGCTGGCTGGCCCCGGCCGGCCTGGGCGCGGGCCTGGCCGCCGCCTGCGCGGCCGGGATGATCCTGGGGGCGCGGCTGTCGACGCCGGCGATCCCGGAGACCGATTCCGTCGTGACCGCGGTCACCGCCGACGACACCGGCGCCTATCCTGACGAGGAGGCCTGATGCCCCGCTGGCTGCTGCCCGCCGCGCTGTTCGTATCCATGGCCCTCAACGTGTTCGTGGTCGGGGCCTTCGTGGGCGTCCATCTGGCCGGGGGGAAGCTGCCGGCGCAGGCGGCGCAGCCACGGCCCCGCAATCCGGTGGCCGCCGCGGTCCGCGAGCTGACGCCCGACGAACAGGCCGCCTGGCGCGCCCAGATGCCGAGCTTCGCCCAGACCTACGGCCCCAAGGTCCGCGAAGCCCGCCAGCTGGTCCGCCAATCGATGCTGGGCTTCGGCGACCCGGCGTTCGACCCGACCGCCACCCTGGCCAATCTGCAGCGGGCCCGGGCGGTGGAGCAGGCCAGCCGCGCCGAGCTGGACCGACGCCTCGTCACGTTCGCGGCCACCCTGCCGGCCGCGGACCGGGCGCGGTTCGGGGAAGCGCTGGCCCGCCCGGTGTCAGGCGGCGGCCGCGCCGGCGGCGGGCAGGCTCTGCCGAACCGGTAGGGCGAAGCTGGCGGTCGTGCCCTGGCCCGGCGCGCTGCGCAGGTCCAGCAGGCCGCCGTGCATCTCGACCAGCGCCTTGGTCAGCGCCAGGCCCAGGCCGGAGCCTTGCGTGGTCTTGGACTGCTGGCTTTCAACCTGCTCGAACGGCCGGGCCAGCCGCTCCAGGTCGCGCGGCGAGATGCCGATGCCGGTGTCCTGCACGCTGATCCGCACGCGTTCGCCCAGCTGGTCCTCGCGGCGCTCCGCGCGGACCGTCACCCGGCCGCCGCGTGGCGTGAACTTGATGGCGTTGGAGAGCAGGTTCAGCAGCACCTGCTTGATCGCCCGGTGGTCGGCCTCCACCTCCGGCAGGTCGACGAAGTCGAGGATCAGCGACAGGCCGGCGGCTTCGGCCCGGTTGCGGACCAGGCGCAGCGCGTCCTCGGCGATCTCCTCCAGCAGGACCGGCTCGAAGCGCAGGCTCATCTTGCCGGCCTCGATCTTCGACATGTCGAGGATGTCGTTGATCAGGTTCAGCAGGTGCTGGCCCGAGCTGAGGATATCGCGGGCGTAGTCGCGGTAGCGCGGGTCGCCGACCGGGCCGTACATCTCGCCGGCCATGATCTCGGAGAAGCCGTTGATGGCGTTGAGCGGCGTGCGCAGCTCGTGGCTCATATTGGCCAGGAACTCGCTCTTGGCCTGGCTGGCGCCCTCGGCGCGGATCTTCTCGGCCTCGTACTTGCGGGCCAGTTCGCTGAGCTGCTCCTGGCTCTGCTCCAGGTTGATGACCGCGCGGCGGAGCTCCTCCTCCTTGATCCGCTGGGCCTCCTCCTGGGTCTTCAGCACGGTGATGTCGGCGGCGGTGACCACCAGGCCGGCCTCGGCGGTGGAGCGTTCGGAGATCTGCACCCAGCGGCCGTCGGAGAGCTCGGCCTCGCGCACGCCGCGCCGGCCGCCGGGGGCGGGGTATTCCTGGCGGATGGCCAGGCGGGCGGCGCGTTCCACCTGCTCGCGCCCGACGCCGGCCTTGAGGATCTCGCCGTCCAGCTGGAAGTAGCTGCGGAAGTTCTTGTTGCACATCACCATGCGGCCGTTGCGGTCCCACAGGACGAAGGCCTCCGACGTGCTCTCGATGGCGTCGCGCAGGCGGCTCTCCGCGGACTGGGCGCGGGCCTGGGCCAGGCGCTCCTCGGTGACGTCCAGCGCCACGCCGATGATCCGGGCGAAGCCGCCCTCCGCCGCCTCGCCGAAGCCGCGGCCGCGGAAGTCGATCCACACCGGCCGCGCGCCGGCCATCGGCGGCACCCGGAACGAGACGTCGAAGTCGCCATAGATGGCGGCGGTCGACAGCGCCTCGCGCATGTCGTCGCGGTGGCCGGGGGCGACGCGCTCCAGTACCTGCTGGCCCTCGATCAGGCCGCTGCGCCAGCCGAACAGCGAGGCGGTGACCTCGGACATGAAGATCTTGTCGGCGGCCAGGTCCCATTCCCAGATGCCGCAGCGGGCGGCCTCGACGGCGCTGCGGAACCGCTGTTCGGAATCGCTGCGCGCGGCCTGCACCCGCTCGACCCGGCGCATCTCCAGGATCAGCAGCACCCCCAGCGCGAACGCCACGGCGGCGGGGATCAGGAACCAGGCCACGACCTCGGGCATGCCCGCGGCCAGGTGGTCCAGGCGGATCAGCCCGAGCACCATGAACATCGCCAGCAGCAGCAGGACGGCGAGGATGCCCGGGCCGGAATGGCGCTTGGGCGCGGACATGCGATCTCGCCCGCGCCGTTCCGCCGCGACGCCCGTCACACTTTGTCCCCCGCGTCCGGCCAAGGCCGCCGCTCCTTCACCTTCCGCGATCGGAAATACCCGTGTCCCGCGCAAGCTTAAGCTGAACCGTCGCCCACGGTCTCGTGGGTTTAATGACGCATCAATTGAGGGCGCGCGTCGCCAATTCGTAAACGTTCTTGGAGAGGCCCTCGACCGCGACAATACGCTCCAGTTCCGAGCGCATCAGCCTACCCAATTCGGGTGTCAGCCGCCGCCAGCCGCCCAGGGTGTCGACCAGGCGGGCGGCGGTCATCGGGTTGAAGCGGTCGACCGCGATGATCTGGTCGGCCAGGAAGCGGTAGCCGGCGCCGCTCTCGTCATGGAACCGCGCCGGGTTGAAGTTGGCGAAGCTGGAGACCAGGGCGCGCAGTCGGTTGGGGTTCTGCACGTCGAAGGCCGGGTGGGCGGTCAGGCCCAGGACCCGGCCCAGGGCCTCTTCGCTCTGGTCACGACCCTGGATCGCGAACCACTTGTCGACCACCAGCGGCTCGTCCTTCCAGCGGTCGTAGAACTCGGCCAGCGCCGCGTCGAACGTCGCCCCGCCGATCAGCATCAGGGCGTTCAGCCCGCCGATGGCGTCGGTCATGTTGGCCGCCGCGTGGAAGTGGCCCAGCGCCATGTCGGCGATGTCGTGGCGCGGGTTGGCGGCCATCAGCTCCAGCGCGGCGTTGCGCAGGGCGCGGCGTCCGGCCCCGGCGGCGTCGGGCGAGAACTCGCCCAGGTCCTGCAGCCCGGTGTGCAGCCGGCGCAGTTCGGCGTTGAGGTGCAGCGCCAGCCGCAGGCGCAGCGCATCGCGGGCCTCGTGCAGGGCGGCCGGATCCACCGGGCTGCGCAGCAGGGCCAGGTCGGTCTCGGCCGGCAGCGCCAGCAGCAACGCCTTGAAGGCGTTGTCCGAGGCCTGGTCGTTGAGCGCCCGGCCGACGGCCTCGGCGTAGCGTTCCTCGCCCACCTCGTTGGGCCGGCCGGCGGCGCGCGACAGGATCAGCTCGGCGGCCAACTCCTGGCCGGACTCCCAGCGGTTGAACAGGTCGGGGTCGGAGGCCAGCTGCAGGTAGCGGTCCTTGGGCTGGGCGTCGGTGGTCAGCACCACCGGGGCTGAGAAGCCGCGCAGGGCGGAGATCACAGGGGCTGAGTCGACGCCGGTCAGGGTGACCGTGGTCTGCGCCGCATCCAGCACCACCACGGTCTCGTCCACCGCCTGGCCGTCGCGCTCGAAGGCCAGGGTGCGGCCCTCGGGGTCCAGCAGGCCGATGATCACCGGGATCGGCACCGGGCGCTTCTTGCCCTGGCCGGGGGTCGGCGGGTGGCTCTGGGTCAGGGTGATCTCGAGGCTCCGGGCCGCGTCGTCATAGCGGCCGGTCAGGCCCACGCGCGGCGTGCCGGCCTGCTCGTACCAGGCGAAGAAGTTCGACAGGTCCTGGCCGGACGCCTCGGCGAAACACTGGATGAAGGCCTCGACCGTGGTGGCGTGCCCGTCCCAGCGGTCGAAGTAGATGTCCATGCCCGCCCGGAACGCGTCGGCCCCGATCAGGGTCTTCAGCATGCCGATGACCTCGGAGCCCTTCTCGTAGATCGTGGCGGTGTAGAAGTTCTCGATCTTCATGAAACTGGCCGGACGGACCGGGTGGGCCAGCGGCCCCTGGTCCTCGGCGAACTGGCGCATCCGCAGCGCCTTGACCGCCTTGATGCGGCCCACGGCGTGGCCGCGCATGTCGGCGCAGAAGCCCTGCTCGCGGAACACCGTCAGGCCCTCCTTCAGGCACAGCTGGAACCAGTCGCGGCAGGTGATCCGGTTGCCGGTCCAGTTGTGGAAGTACTCGTGGGCGACGACCGCCTCGATCCGCTCATAGTCGGCGTCCGTCGCCGTCTCGGAATCGGCCAGCAGCAGCGAGGAGTTGAACACGTTCAGCCCCTTGTTCTCCATCGCCCCGAAGTTGAAGTCGCGGACCGCCACGATCATGAACAGGTCCAGGTCGTACTCGCGGCCGTAGGCGTCCTCGTCCCATTTCATCGAGCGCTTGAGGCTGTCCATGGCGTAGGCGGCGCGCGCGGCCATGCCGGTGTCGACATAGATCCGCAGGTCGACCACCCGGCCGCTCATGGTGGTGATCCTGTCCTCCAGCACGTCCAGCTCGCCGCCGACCAGGGCGAACAGGTAGCTGGGCTTGGGGAAGGGGTCGTTCCAGACCGCGAAGTGGCGGCCGTCGGGCAGGTCGCCCGTCTCGATCAGGTTGCCGTTGCACAGCAGGTGGCGGATCTTCCGGTCCGCCTCGATGCGCACGGTGAAGCGGCTCAGCACGTCCGGGCGGTCGGGCCAGAAGGTGATCTTGCGGAACCCCTCGGCCTCGCACTGGGTGCAATAGCGGCCGCCGGACATGTAGAGGCCTTCCAGCGCCTTGTTGTTCTCCGGATCGATCTCGACCTCGGTCTCCAGGACGAAGGCGTCGGGCAGGCCGGGGATGGTCAGGAATTCGGCGTCGATCGTACGCTCGGCCTCGCCCAGCACCCGGCCGTCGACGGCGACCGAGACCGGCGTCAGCCGCTCGCCGTTGAACACCAGCGGCTCGGCGTGCTCGCCGTTGCGGCGGATGGTCAGCCGGGCCTTCACCCGCGTGCGGTCCGGCTCGAGCACGAAGGTGAGGTGCGCCGCGTCCACCAGGAAGGCGGGCGGGCGATAGTCGGAGAGCCGGATCGGCTGGGGGGTGTCGGTGCGCATGGACGACATCTAGGCCGGCGGGCCGGGCGGCGCCAAGGCGCGTCGCGCCGGGTCAGGCGGAGTTGTCGGGCGGCGGCGCGTCGTCGTCCCCATCCTCGTCGTCCTCATCCTCGTCGTCCGCATCGTCCGGGCGCTCGAAGGCTTCCGGCGGCGGGTCGGGGAGGTCGCGCCAGGCGCGGGCGGCGGCTTCGGGCAGGCCCAGGTCGCGGCAGAGACGCACGACGCGGTCGTCGAGCGGCTCGACCGCCCAGTCGTCGTCCTGGGCTACGAGGCCGAAGCGGCTATCGCGGGCCCGCCGCGCCAGGCGCTGCTCGATCAGGTCGAAGTAATAGCCGGCTTCGTTCTCATAGTCGGCCGGCTCGTACTCGGACCAGACCACGCGTTGCGCCGCGAGGCGCAGGGCGTCGCGGCGCTCGGCGAAGCGGCTGGCGTCGCGCGCCGGGGTCGGCGGGGCGGGGTCGGCGGGGCGGGCCTGGGCGGCGGCGGGTTGTCGCGCGCGTCGCGCTCGCGCTCGCGCTCG
>NZ_JANXWD010000019.1 GCF_025351295.1 Phenylobacterium sp. | reverse complement strand
TTCCGAGCTCGGCAAGCTGAAAGAGCTGAAGCAGGCCCGGGCCGCCGCGGACGGGGCGGTCATGACCATCGCGGTGGCCGGCTGCGTCGCCCAGGCCGAGGGCGAGGAGATCATGCGCCGCCAGCCGGCCGTGGACCTGGTCGTGGGGCCGCAGGCCTATCACCAGCTGCCGGAGCTGATCGCGCGGACCCATCGGGCGCGGGGCGAACGGCTGGCCGCCGACTTCGCGCCGGAGGCCAAGTTCGACGCGCTCACCGCGGATCGCCGGCCCACCGGCGTCACCGCCTTCCTGACCGTGCAGGAGGGCTGCGACAAGTTCTGCACCTTCTGCGTAGTGCCCTATACCCGCGGCGGCGAGTGGTCGCGGCCGGCCGCCGACATCGAGGCCGAGGCGCGCAGCCTGGCGGCCAAGGGCGTCCGCGAGGTCACCCTGCTGGGCCAGAACGTCAACGCCTACAACGGCGCCGACGACACCGGCGCGGGCCTCGCCGGCCTGGTGCGCCGGCTGGCGAAAATCCCGGGCCTGGACCGCATCCGCTACACCACCAGTCACCCCCGCGACATGGACGCAGCCCTGATCGCCGCCCACGCGGAGGTCGAAGCGCTGATGCCCTATCTCCACCTGCCGGTGCAGTCGGGGTCGGACCGGGTGCTGAAGGCGATGAACCGGGCGCATACCGCGCAAAGCTATGTGCAACTGATCGAGACGATCCGCGCGGCGCGGCCGGACATGGCGATCAGCGGCGACTTCATTGTCGGCTTCCCGGGCGAGCGCGACGCCGACTTCGAGGCGACGCTGCAACTGATCCGCGAGGTCGGCTATGCGACGGCCTTCACGTTCAAATATTCGCGGCGGCCCGGGACGCCGGCCTCGGCGATGCCGGGCCAGATCCCGGAAGAGGTCAAGGACGCGCGGCTGGCGCGGCTGAACGCGCTGCTGGACGCCCAGGCCCGGGCGTTCAACGCCAGCCAGGTGGGCAAGACCCTGCCGGTGCTGTTCGAGCGGCCCGGCCGCCATGCCGGCCAGCTGATCGGCCGCAGTCCCTATCTGCAGGCGGTGTATGCCGTGGCGCCGGATCGGCTGATCGGCCAGATCGTTCCGGTGCGGATCGATGAGGCCGCACGGATGAGCCTGGGCGGCGTCCTCCTCCAGGCGCTGGAGCCCGCTTGAGCCGCGCGCCGGAATTCATCGTCCTCTCCGACGCCGCGGTCCGCGCGGTGGCCGGCGCCAACAGCCGCCATGTGGCCCTGATCGAGGACGCCTTCGGGGTGCTGGTCGAGACCCCTGGCGGCGGCGTGTCGCTGAGCGGCGACGCCAAGGCCCGCGGCCAGGCCAAGAAGGCCGTGCAGGCGATCGCCGCGCGCGCCGACCAGGGGCTGGAGATCGAGGAGGCCGACGTGCGCGTCGCCATCGGTCAGGCCCGCTCGGGCGGGAGTTCGGGCGGCGGCCCCGGCGGCGCGATGGGCGGGCCGCTGCCGGTCGGCAAGCGCGGGCAGGTGGCGCCGAAGACGCCCACCCAGGCGCGCTACCTCGAGGCCCTGGCCCAGTGCGAACTGGTGTTCGGCCTGGGGCCGGCCGGCACGGGCAAGACCTTCCTCGCCGTGGCCTATGGCGCGGGGCTGCTGCTGCGCGGCGCCGTCGACCGGCTGATCGTCTCGCGCCCCGCCGTCGAGGCGGGCGAGCGGCTGGGCTTCCTGCCCGGCGACCTGAACGAGAAGGTCGACCCCTACATGGCCCCGGTCTGGGAGGCGCTGACCGACATCCTGGGCGCCGAACAGCTGCGCCGGCGGCGCGAGAAGGGCGAGATCGAGGTTGCGCCGATCGCCTTCCTGCGCGGCCGGACCCTCAGTCATGCTTTCGTCATCGTCGACGAGGCCCAGAACGCCAGCCGCGCCCAGATGAAGATGGTCCTGACCCGCCTGGGCGAAGGCGCCCGCATGGCCGTCACCGGCGACCCGACGCAGATCGACCTGCCACACCTGGGCGACAGCGGGCTGGCCCATGCCGTGGGCCTGCTGGAGGGCGTGAAGGGCATCGCGGTCACCCGTTTCTCGGCCGAGGACGTGGTCCGCCACCCGCTGGTGGAACGCATCGTCCGCGCCTACGAGGCCGACACCGCCCAGCGCGGACGCCCGGCTTGATCGACATCGAAGTCGAGGATGCGGCCTGGACCGTGGCGGCGGCGGAGGCGGTGGAGCTCGTCCGTGCGGCGGCGAAGGCAGCGCTTAGTTCCTCCCCCGTTCACGGGGGAGGGGGACCCCGAAGGGGTGGAGGGGGCGCTGGATCGACCACGGAGCGGGCGGCAGCGCCCCCTCCACCGCAAGCGGTCCCCCTCCCCCGCCTTGCGGGGGAGGAACTGGGCTCGGTCACCCTCCTGCTCACCGACGACGCGACCGTCCGCGACCTCAACGCGCGGTTCCGTGGCCAGGACGCGGCGACCAATGTGCTGTCGTTTCCGGCCGCGCCGAACCCGGAGGATCACCTGGGCGACGTGGCCCTGGCCTATGGGGTCTGCGCCCGCGAGGCGGCCGAGCAGGGCAAGCCGTTCGGCCACCATCTGCAGCATCTGACGGTGCACGGCGTTCTGCACCTTCTCGGATACGACCACATCGGCGATGATGAGGCCGAGGCCATGGAAGGCCTCGAGCGCGCGGTGCTGGCGGGTCTGGGTGTCCCGGACCCCTATGCGGCCGGCAAGGGAGAGCATGACCGACCCCGACCCATCTAGTCGACCGAGCCCGCGCCGCCGGCCCGGGCTCCTTGGCCTGTTCGACTTCTTCCGCGGCGCGGCCGAGCACGCCGCCGACGACATGCCGGAACAGCTGACCGAATCCGGCGGCGAGCTGGTCAGCCACGCCCGCGCCTTCCAGGACCTGCGGGTCGAGGACGTGATGAAGCCGCGCGCCGACATCGTCGGCGTCGAGCGCACCTGCAGCTTCGCCGAGGTGGTGGCCCGCTTCGTCGAGGCCGAGCACAGCCGCATGCCGGTCTATCGCGACACCCTCGACGAGCCGGTGGGCGTGGTCCACGTCAAGGACGTGTTCAAGCTGCTGGCCCGCAAGACCCGCCAGCCCAAGCCGGAAGACCGCATCCTGGCCGGCCGCCACGCCCTGGTGCGCGAGGTGCTGTACGTGCCGCCGTCGCAGACCTGCGAGCGGCTGCTGACCACCATGCGCGCCAAGCGCATCCACATGGCCCTGGTGATCGACGAGTTCGGCGGGGTCGACGGGCTGGTCACCCTGGAGGACCTGCTGGAGATGCTGGTCGGCGAGATCGACGACGAGCACGACGACGATGGCGACCAGGCCTACATGCCGATCGTCGCCGACGACGACGGCTGGATCGTCGACGGCCGTGCGCCGCTGGAGGAGCTGGAGAGCGCCCTGGGCGAAGGCGTCGACCTGGCCTCCGCCGACCTCTACGAGGAGATCGACACGGTCGCGGGGCTGATGAACGCCCTGGCCGGCCGGGTGCCGCAGAAGCGCGAGCGGATCGCGCATGCCGACGGGTTCCTGTTCGAGGTTCTGCTGGCCGACCCGCGCCGGGTGAAGCGGGTGCGGGTGCGCCGCGCGCCGGCCGACGCCAGATCCTCCGCCGAGGCGGAGTGAGCCGGCCGCGCTGGTACGCCCCGGCGACCGCCTTGCTGGGCGGCCTGGCGGCGGGGTTCGCGCATCCGCCGTTCGGCTTCGTCGCCGGCCTGCTGGGCTTCAGCCTGATCCTGCTTCGGCTCGAGACGGTTCAGGCCCGACCCTTGCGCTCGGCCTTCATCCTGGGGTGGCTGGCGGGGCTGGGCTACTTCGGCGTCTCGACCTGGTGGATCGCCGAGCCGTTCCTGGTGGACCGGGCGACCTACGGCTGGATGGCGCCGTTCGCGGTGGTGCTGATGGGCGGCGGTCTGGCGCTGTTCTGGGGCCTCGCGGGACTGGCCTACCGGGCGCTGCGGCCGCGCAGCGCGTGGAAGGCGCTGGTGTTCGCCGGGGTGTTCGCCGCGGCCGAGTGGCTGCGCGGGCATATCCTCACCGGCTTCCCCTGGAACCTGCCCGGCGAGGCGTGGCGGGCCGGGTCGGCGCCGTCGCAGGCGGCGGCCCTGGTGGGGTCCTACGGCCTGACCTGGATCACCCTGGCGATCGCCGCCACCCCGGCGCTGCTGATGCTGCCGGTCCGCCGGCTGGCCCAGGCCGGGATGCTGGTGGGCGCGGGGATCGGGCTGACCGCGCTCTACGCCGGCGGCGCGGGACGGCTGGCGGCCGCGGCGCGCCCGACCTACGCCAAGGACGCGCCGGTGATCCGGGTGGTCCAGGCCAACATCGACCAGAAGGATAAATGGAAGCCGGAGAACCTGGGGCTGGTTTTCGACGCCTATGCCCAGCTCACCGCCCGCCCGGTGGCCAAGCCCTTCACCGGCCGCCCTGACGTGGTGATCTGGCCCGAGGGCGCGCTGCCGGCGGTGATCGACGACCTGATCGCGCCCGGTTCGCCCTATGCGCCGCGCCTGCGCGACGTGATCCAGCCCGGCCAGACCCTGCTGATGGGCGCCAATCGCGCCGAGGCGGCGGGCGGCGGGCGGTTCCGCTACTACAACACCCTGATCGCCTTCCGCCGCGACGCCCGGGCGCTGCGGGTCAGCGGCTTCTACGACAAGTACCGGCTGGTGCCGTTCGGCGAGTTCATGCCGCTCGGCCGCGTGGCCGGCGCGCTCGGCATCCGCAGCCTGGTGCACATGGAGGACGACTTCACCCCCGGGCCCCGGCCGCGCCCGCTGACAGCGTCCGGCCTGCCGCCGGTGCAGCCGCTGATCTGCTACGAGGCGCTGTTCCCGGGCCTGGCCAGCGGTCCGCGCCCGGCCTGGATCCTGAACATCTCCAACGACGCCTGGTTCGGCCAGACCAGCGGGCCCTGGCAGCACCTGAACATCGCCAGCTACCGGGCGATCGAACAGGGCCTGCCGATCGTCCGGGCCACGCCCACCGGCGTCTCGGCGGTGATCGACGCCCAGGGCCGGGTGCTGCCGGGCAAGGAGATCGGGCTGGGCGGCTTCGGGGTGATCGACGCGCGCCTGCCATCCGCCGCGCCGCCCACGCCGTATAGCCGGTGGGGCGACGGCCCGTTTGCCGGGCTGCTGGCGCTTTCCGCCGGCGCCTGGCTTGCAGGTCGACGCCGGCGCCCGCGCCCGAGTCCCGAATAGGGTCGCGGCGCGGCTTGCGTCACATAAGGATTTCTTTATAGGCCTGTCGCCTATGCCGGCGCCTGTCAGCCGCCGCCAACTTCCGGAGCCCCGCCCCTTGAGCCGTTCCAGCTATATCTTCACCAGCGAAAGCGTGTCCGAGGGCCACCCGGACAAGGTCGCCGACCGGATCTCCGATACCGTGGTCGACGCCTTCCTGGCGGCCGAACCACAGGCCCGCGTGGCGTGCGAGACCCTGGTGACCACCAACCGCATCGTGCTGGCCGGCGAAGTCCGGGCCGGCAAGCCGGGCGGGTCCAAGGCCGAGAACAAGGCGCTCACCAAGGACATCGTCCGCTCGCTGGAATCCAAGGTCCGCGAGGCCATCAAGGACATCGGCTACGAGCAGAAGGGCTTCCACTGGGCCAAGGCCAAGTACGCCTGCTACCTGCACGAACAGTCCGCCCACATCGCCCAGGGCGTGGACGCCTCCGACACCAAGGAAGAGGGCGCCGGCGACCAGGGGATCATGTTCGGCTACGCGTCCGACGAGACCCCGCAGCTGATGCCGGCGACCCTGCAGTACAGCCACGACATCCTGAAGCGGCTGGCCGAGGTGCGGCACTCCGGCGAGTGCCCGGTGCTCGAGCCCGACGCCAAGAGCCAGGTGACCATCCGCTACGAGGACGACCGCCCGGTCGAGATCCTGAAGATCGTCGTCTCCACCCAGCACAAGAAGCGCATGGGCCTGGTCTCGGTGAACTCCAAGCGCCTGCAGGCGGTCATCCAGCCCTATATCGAGGCGGCCATCCCGGCCGGCCTGATCACCAAGAAGACCAAGTGGCTGGTCAACCCGACCGGCAAGTTCGAGATCGGCGGGCCGGACGGCGACGCGGGCCTGACCGGCCGTAAGATCATCGTCGACACCTACGGCGGCGCGGCCCCGCATGGCGGCGGCGCGTTCTCCGGCAAGGACCCCACCAAGGTGGACCGCTCGGCGGCCTATGCCTGCCGGTATCTGGCCAAGAACGTGGTGGCCGCCGGCCTGGCCAAGAAGTGCACGATCCAGATCAGCTATGCGATCGGCGTCGCCGACCCGCTCAGCTTCTACGTCGACCTGCACGGCTCGGGCGAGATCGACCCCGCCAAGCTGGAGCTGGCCCTGCCGGAGATGATCGGCGGCGCCACGCCGCGGGCGATCCGCGAGCACCTGCAGCTGAACCGCCCGATCTATGCGCGGACCTCTGCCTATGGCCACTTCGGCCGCAAGCCGGACAACGAAGGCGGCTTCTCCTGGGAACGCACCGACCTGGCCGACGAGCTGAAGAAGCTGGCTTAGGCCAACCCCTCCCCACTCCATCGCGTGTCATCCCGGTTTCGCCAAAAGCGAAGACCGGGACCCACGACCGGGCGCGGAGGTTCGATCGGCTCGCCGATGCGGCGCTTGATCGTCGGTCCCGGTCTTTCCCTGCGGGAAAACCGGGATGACGCCCTAATATTTTGGCTGAGATGTCCGACGCCCACCACCCCCCGCTGCGCTCGTTCGGGCGGTTGAAGTCGCGGCCGATCAAGCCGCGGCAGGCGGCGCTGGTCGCGGCGCGGCTGCCGGCCTTGCGCATTCCCACAGGGCCGGTCGACCCCGCGGCCCTGGCGCCCGCGGCTCGGGAGGTCTGGCTCGAGATCGGCTTCGGCGGCGGCGAGCACATGGCGGCCCAGGCGGCCCGCGCGCCGGACGTGCTGATCCTGGGCGCCGAGCCGTTCCAGAACGGGGTGGCCAGCGCCGTGCGGCATATCGACGAGCAGGGCCTGGCCAACGTCCGCCTGCACGACGCAGACGTGCGCGAGTTGCTCGCCCGGCTGCCGGATGCCAGCCTGGCGCGGGTCTACATCCTGTTCCCCGACCCCTGGCCCAAGGCGCGGCACAACAAGCGCCGGCTGGTGCAGGCCGAGCTGGTGGCCGACCTGGCGCGGCTGCTCCGCCCCGGCGGCAGCCTGCGGTTCGCCAGCGACGTGGCGCACTATGTGGACTGGGCGCTGGCGACGATCGCCGCCGACCCGGCCTTCGCCTGGACCGCCGGCCGCGCGGACGACTGGCGGCTTCCCCCCGCCGACCACATCACCACCCGCTACGAGGAAAAGCGCCTGGGCGACTGCGCCCCGGTGTTCCTGGATTTCGTGCGGATGTAGGGAGGTTCCATTTCCCTTTTTGATCGTCATCCCCGGCCTCGTGCCGGGGATCCATCGTCCCGCCGGCACGGTCGTGGGAGCAGGCCGCGCCGCGCGGCCTGCCGCGTTGAATCGCGGAAGCTGAAGCATGGATCCCCGGCACAAGGCCGGGATGACGAACCGAGGGTGGGGATCAATGCGGCATGCGTCGCATTGGGTCTTGGCCTACCCAGCCGTCTTGTAGCGTTCGATCGCGGCGCGGATCAGGTCGGCGGTCTGTTCGGGGTCGGCCCAGCCGGTGATCTGCACCGACTTGCCCTTCTCCAGGTCCTTGTAGTGCTGGAAGAAGTGGGCGATCTGCTCGGTCAGGATGCGCGGCAGCGAGCGCCAGCTGTCCACTCCGGTGTAGAACGGGTGCAGGGCGTCGACCGGCACCGCCAGCACCTTCTCGTCGCCGCCGGCCTCGTCGGTCATCATCAGGCAGCCGATCGGCCGCGCCCGGATGATCGCGCCGGGCACCACCGGTGTCTGGCCCACCACCATGATGTCCATCGGGTCGCCGTCGTCGGCCAGGGTGTGCGGGATGAAGCCGTAGTTGCCCGGATAGAACATCGCGGTGTGCAGGAAGCGGTCGACGAACAGGGCGCCGCTCTCCTTGTCGATCTCGTACTTCACCGGCTCGCCGCCCTGC
Source organism: Phenylobacterium sp. (assembly GCF_025351295.1). Lineage (GTDB taxonomy): Bacteria > Pseudomonadota > Alphaproteobacteria > Caulobacterales > Caulobacteraceae > Phenylobacterium. Next base: position 4,724 of record NZ_JANXWD010000019.1, on the reverse strand, counting down.
GGGATCTCGATGATGGCGTTGACGTCGTACGGCGGGTTCACGCCGACCGGGATCTTGGACAGGTCCATGGGGGGCCTTTCAGGCGACACACAAAAGGTGGAGCGCTCTCTGACGCATCCGCCCGCCCGATGAAAGCCCCCCTTGGCCCGCTACGCCAGCACCAGCTTGCGGCGACGTTGGCGCAGGACCGCGCCGGCGCCGCCGAAACCGAGCAGCATCATCGCCCAGGTGGCCGGCTCGGGCGTGGCGCTGAAGCTGAGCAGATCGCCGTCGACCGAGACGCTGAAGGCCACGACGGCCTTGGGCGAGGTGTCGACGCCGCCGCCCCTGCCGAACGAGGTCACCCCGATGGTGGGGGCGGCGCCGAAGAAGTGGAAGTCCTGGGCGAACCCGTCGCCCGGGGGATCGGGCTGCGGATTGAAGCCGACCCAGCTGCCCGGATCGACCCGGCCGGGCGCGAACTGGAAGGTCACGTTGATGTTATGGCCGCGGAACATCTCGCTGAAGCCGGTGAAGCCGTCGGAGTTCGGCGCGTCGATGGGCCGGACCGAGCCGTCGGCGAGGTTGTGGTAGAACTGCAGCCGATAGCCGTCGCCGCCGATCAGCGGCGCGTGGATCGTCGGGTGGGTCGGATCGGCCAGGTCGAGCACGCTCAGCAGGCCGATCAGGGCCCCGTCGCCGGGCGGGTCGGGCTGTGGGTTGAAGCCCACCAGGACGCCCGGATTGACGATGCCGCCGTGGGTGGAGAGCTTGAAGCCCCGCGAGCCGTCGTTGAACTTGTAGTTGGGTGGCCGCACCGAGCCGTCACCCGCCTGGGCCGCGCCGGCGAAGGACAGGGTCAGGGCTGCGGCGACGCCCGCGAATTTGAAGCTGTTTGAAACGCAACCGGGCATGTTTGCCCCTCTGTATCGAGCGAGGGCGGCCCCGGTCTCGTCCCCCGACGAACGGAACCTGCCCTCAGACGTGTGCGTGGAGGGACTGAGCGCCGGTCTGCCACCGGTGGTCAAGCGGGCTCGCGCGTGGGGGGAATTCGGGCGGGCGGGTTGGCGCGTCACCTCCTCTCCCTCTCGCTTCGCGGGGGAGGGGAGGTGACGTCGGCCGGGCCCCCGCACCAATCTCATGGCCGCAGGCTCGCATCTCCCGTGAGATTAAAGGATCGGAAGCATCTGGCGATGCCCCCGCAACCGCGTCCGGATTAATCGAAGTCGCTATGGCGGCGAGCCTAGAGCCGACCAGGACAAGCTGGGCTTTGGCTGACTGCAGCCCTGCCATCGGCCTGCGCGCCCGACGCCGAGTCGCAAGAGGGCTGACAACCGCCCTTCCCCCCGCTATATTCCCTCTGAACATCGTCCGTTAGCGCTGTAAGGCGCCTACGAGCGGCGGGCTCCGGCCCGACCGCTTTTTTCTTTGCCGGAGGCCTGGGCTCCCTTGCGTGGGAAGACCACTGAAGATCTGGAGCTGCTGGAGCTGCTCGACCCTGTCGCTGAGGCGCAGGCGTATGAGATCGTGCGCCTGCGGCTGATGGGCGGGTCCGAGACGCGCCGGCTGCAGATCATGGCCGAACGGGCGTCCGACGGCGACATGGTGGTCGAGGACTGCGCGCGCCTGAGCCGGGCGATCTCGGAGGTGCTGGACGCCGCCGACCCGATCGCCGGGGAATATACGCTGGAGGTCTCGTCCCCCGGCGTGGACCGACCGCTGACCCGGCTGAAGGATTTCGCGGCCTACGAGGGCTATGAGGTCAAGCTGGAGCTTGACCGCCTGGCCGAGGGCCGCAAGCGCTTTCGAGGCATGCTGGCCGGGATCGAGGGCGAGCAGGTCGGCATCGACCTGGAGGGCGAGGAGGAGACCGCGATGGTCCCGTTCGCCTGGATCCTCGAGGCCAAGCTGGTGCTGACCGACCAACTGATGAAGCGGGGCGCCGAGGTCCGTGCGGCCCGGCTCGCTTCTGAACAACCACAACAGACGTCCGAGTAAGAGGAACAGTCCATGAGCCTGACCGGCATTTCCGCCAACCGGATGGAACTCCTGCAGATCGCCGAGGCGGTCGCCCGCGAGAAGTCGATCGATAAGGAGATCGTCATCGAGGCGATTGAGGAGGCGATCCAGAAGGGCGCCCGATCGCGCTATGGCGCCGAGCACGACATCCGCGTCCACATCGACACCAAGACCGGCGAGACGACCATCAAGCGCGTGATCACCGTGGTCGCCGACGACGCGGTGTTCGGCGGCGGCGTGGACGAGGAGGGCGCCGAGCTGCCCATCGAGGAGCCCGCCGGGATCATGCGGCTGGCCGACGCGCTGCGCCGCGAGAAGACCGCCAAGATCGGCGACACCTACGAAGAACTGCTGCCGCCCTTCGAGTTCGGCCGCGTCCAGACCCAGATGGCCCGCCAGGTGGTGATGGGCAAGGTCCGCGACGCCGAGCGCGAACGCCAGTTCGAGGAGTACAAGGACCGTGTGGGCGAGATCGTCAGCGGCACGGTGAAGCGGGTCGAGTACGGCAATGTCGTCGTCGACCTGGGCCGCGGCGAGGGCATCATGCGTCGCGACCAGTCGATCCCGCGCGAGAACTTCAACATCGGCGACCGGATCCGCTGCTACATCTACGACGTCCGCCGCGAGACCAAGGGCCCGCAGATCCTGCTCAGTCGTGCGCACGGCGGCTTCATGGCCAAGCTGTTCGCCCAGGAAGTGCCGGAGGTCTACGATGCGGTCATCGAGATCCGCGCCGTGGCCCGCGACCCGGGCAGCCGCGCCAAGATGGCGGTGATCTCCAACGACAGCTCGATCGACCCCGTCGGCGCCTGCGTCGGCATGCGCGGCAGCCGCGTGCAGGCGGTGGTGGCCGAGCTGCAGGGCGAGAAGATCGACATCATCCAGTGGAGCCAGGACGAGGCGACCTTCATCGTCAACGCCCTGGCGCCCGCCGAAGTCTCCAAGGTGGTGATGGACGAGGAGGACGAGCGCGTCGAGGTCGTCGTCCCGGACGAGCAGCTGTCGCTGGCCATCGGCCGCCGCGGCCAGAACGTCCGTCTGGCCAGCCAGCTGACGGGTTGGCAAATCGACATCATGACCGAGAGCCAGGAGAGCGAGCGCCGCCAGCGCGAGTTCGCCGAGCGCACCGCCCTGTTCCAGGAAGCCCTGGACGTGGACGAGGTGATCGCCCAGCTGCTGGTCACCGAGGGCTTCGCCACGGTCGAGGACGTGGCCTATGTGGACGTCTCGGAAGTGGCCTCCATCGAGGGCTTCGACGAGGACACCGGCGCCGAGATCCAGGCCCGCGCCCAGGAATACCTGGACAAGGAAGCCGCCGAACTGGACGGCAAGCGCAAGGAACTGGGCGTCGAGGACGGCGTGCTGGAGATCGAGGGCGTCACCCTGCCGATGGCCGTGGCCCTGGGCGAAGGCGACGTGAAGACTGTCGAGGACCTGGCCGGCCTGGTGCCCGACGACCTGCGCGGCTGGTTCGAGAGCAAGAACGGCGAGCGGGTGCGCGAACCGGGCATCCTGGAGTCCTTCAACCTGGAACCGGCGGACGCCGAGTTGCTGATCATGCGCGCCCGCGTCGCCATGGGCTGGATCGAGGCGCCGGAAGAGCCGGAACCCGAGGTGGTCGAGGAAGAGCCGCAACCCTCCGACGAAGCCTTCGCCGAGGCCGAGGCCGTCGGCGAAGCGCAAGACTCCTAAGGTTGGGTCAGGTGGCCCAGCATGGAGATCTCAGCCCCTAGGGCCGCCACCCACGCCACCCACGCCGCCGCCTCTCGCGAGCGCCGGGACATCGTGTCCGGCGAGGTGATGGACGAGGCGAGGCTGATCCGCTTCGTGGCCGGGCCGGACGGCGCGGTCTGGCCCGACCTGGCGCGCAAGCTGCCGGGGCGGGGCCTGTGGGTCGCGGCGGACCGGGCCTCGGTGGCGACGGCGGCGAAGAAGGGCCTGTTCGCCCGCGCCGCCAAGGCCAAGGTCCAGGCCTCGGCCGAACTGCCCGACCAGGTGGAAGCCCTGCTCAGGTCGCGGCTTTTGTCGTTCCTGGGGCTTGCGAAACGGGGCGGAGACCTTACGTCCGGCTTCGAGAAGGTCGCCGCCGCGATTTCGTCGGGCAAGGCGGCGTGGCTGATCGAAGCGTCCGATGGCGCCGCCGATGGCCGCCGCAAGCTCCTGGCCCTGGCCCGCAGACAGTCTCCGGCCCCCGGCCTGTTCGGCCTGTTCGGGGCCGAGGAATTGGGTTTGGCCTTGGGTCGGGAGAATGTGATACACACCGCCTTCCTTGCGGGGCGAGCCGCCGGACGTTGGACGCAAGACGTTCGTCGCCTGGCGGGGTTTAGTCCGCTCCTTCCTGAGGATTGGCGCGAGGAGCCTATCGAGGCGAAGCGGGAACCGTAAGGTTTCCGCCCTTCCCCGTTTGAGTTTGGGGACGTCTGAAGGGCGCCGGTACGACGTTACGGGATTTTGGTCGGGCTCCGCCCGGCGGTGAGTAAAGCGAGCGAATGAGCGACGAGAACAACAACGGCCGTAAGCCCCTGACGCTGAAGCCCCGCACCGGTGGGTCGATCAGCTCGGGCACGGTGAAGCAGAGCTTCAGCCACGGTCGGACCAAGACCGTGGTCGTCGAGACCAAGCGCGCCCGGCCGCATGGCTCTGGGGCTGGGAATCTTGCCGCCCCGTCCGCCCGCGAGAACCGGGTGTTCGAGCCGCCGGCCCGCCCCGCGGCGCCGCAGGGCGGT
>NZ_JANXWD010000005.1 GCF_025351295.1 Phenylobacterium sp. | reverse complement strand
GTGCCTGAGGCGCAAGTTTGCAGCCCTAGAGATTCAGAAAACCCAATTATTTCAACTACGAGATTTTGCCTGTTTGAGCGGAAGGGCCATGAGAGGGCGAAAATCGGCCCTCACCGTCGACTTTTTCAACAGCCTGCTAGGCCGCGAGCGCCGCCTCCGCGTCGATCACCCGGCTGGCGGCGTTGACCACCGCGGCGATGCGCAGCGCGGCCTGGATCTCCGGGGCGGTGACGCCGTGGGTCTTCAGCTCGGCCTCGTGGGCGTCCAGGCACATGCCGCAGCCGTTCACGGCAGAGACCGCGGTGGCCCACAGCTCGAAGTCGGCCTTGTCGACGCCGGGGTTGGCCAGGCCGTTCATCCGCAGCCGGGCCGGCAGGGTCTTGTACTCGCCGTTCGAGAGCAGGTGCAGGGAGCGGTAGTAGACGTTGTTCATGCCCATGATCGCCGCGGCCGCCTTGGCCGCGGTGAGGGCTTCGGGGGCGAGGCCGGCGGCGATGGCGGCGGCCTCAACCGCGCGCACCACGGCCGGCGCGCCCACGGCATGGGCCGAGGCGACGAAGGCGCCCCACTTCTGCTGGTCGCTCAGCACCGTCTCGGCCGCGAGGCTGGAGAGGTTGAGGCTGATGTCCTTGGCGTAGGCGGGCAGGGACTCGCGCAGGGTGTCGAGGGACATGGCGATGGCTCCGGAAAAAGGGGGAAGGGGTCCGGGCGGCGCGGGAGAACGCCGCCCGGACGGGCTGAAGTCGCGGGTGTGTGGCTTACGCGGCCTTCAGGGTCTCGCCGCCAACCGAGCGGTTGCACGGGCACAGTTCGTCGGTCTGCAGGGCGTCGAGCACGCGCAGGGTGTCCTGCGGGTTGCGGCCCACGTTCAGGTTCGTGACGTAGACGTGCTGCACCACATTGTCGGGGTCGACGATGTAGGTGGCGCGCAGGGCCGCGCCTTCGTCTTCGTTGAACACGCCCAGGTCGCGGGCGAAGGTCGCGCCGTTGTCGGCGAAGTTCCAGATCGCCAGCTCGTTGAGGTCGGGATGCTCGCGCCGCCAGCCTAGCTTGGCGTGCTCGTTGTCGGTCGAACCGCCCAGCACCACGGCGTCGCGCTCGGCGAACTGCGGGTTCAGCTTGGCGAACTCCGCGATCTCGGTCGGGCAGACGAAGGTGAAGTCCTTCGGGTAGAAGAAGATGACCTTCCACTGGCCGGGGAAGCTGGCCTTGGTCAGGGTCTCGAAGGCGCTCACGCCCTTTTCTTCGTGGCGCATGAACTTGGGCTTCACGCCCACGATCTTGAAGTCCGGCAGGGTCTGGCCAACACCCAACATGTGCTTATCTCCTTGAAATGGCTGGCGGCCGAGGGGAGCCGGCTGCCGTGGAAGGGAGATAGGGCGTTGCCCCTCACAATTCCAATCGATAGTTATTTTGCTTTGCATAGAATGCATCTATCTTAGCGCCATGCTCCCCACCATCCGTCAGCTCCAGTACCTCAAGCTGCTCGCCGAGCACGGCGGGTTCGGCAAGGCGGCCGAGGCCGCGCACGTCACTCAGCCCACCCTGTCGGCCGGCATCCAGGAGCTGGAGCGGGCGCTGGGCGCGCCGGTGGTCGACCGCGCCCGCTCAGGCGTGATCCTGACCACGGTCGGCGAGGAGGCGCTCCGCCGCGCCACCATCATCCTCAACGAGGCCGAGGAGCTGGTCGAGGCGGCCAAGAACGCCGGCCAGCCGCTTACCGGCCGGTTCCGGCTGGGCGTGATCCCGACCATCGCCCCGTTCCTGCTGCCGGGCGCCCTGCCGCTGCTGCGCACGCGGTTCCCACGGCTGAAGCTGTTCCTGCGCGAGGACCTGACCCAGCGGCTGATCGCCCAGCTGAAGGCCGGCCGGCTGGACGCGGCGCTGATCGCCCTGCCCTACGATATGGCCGGCCTGGAATGGGCGCATGTGGCCGACGACGAGCTGCTGGCCGCCCTGCCCGCGGACCACCCGCTGGCCCTGCTGAAGTCGGCGACGCCCGAGGCGATGGAGCGCGAGACCCTGATCCTGCTGGAGGACGGCCACTGCCTGCGCGAGCACGCCCTGTCGGCCTGCCGGCTCAACCCGCCACGCAGCGGCTCGGGCGAGGAGCCGTTCGAGGCCACCTCCCTGCCCACACTGGTGCAGATGGTGGGCTCGGGCCTGGGGGTGACCTTCCTGCCGCAGATGGCGGTCAGCGCCGGCTTGGCCAAGGCCGCCAACATCGCCATCCGCCCCATCGACGCCCTGAACCCCTCGCGCGAGATTGTCGTCGCCTGGCGCGCCGGCTCCAACCGCCGCGCCGAGGGCCGCCTGCTGGCGGAGGCGCTGAAGGAAGCCTAGCCCCGCGCCCTGGCCGCCAGGCCGGGGAAGTCGCTGAACAGGCCGTCGATGCCGGTGGCGAACAGCGCCCTGTAGACGGCGTCCGCATCGCCGTGGTCGGCCGGGTTGGTCCCGCGTTGCAGGGTCTTGGGCAGGAAGGCGTTCTCGGCCCGCACCGTCCAGGGGTGCACGGCCATCCCCGCCGCATGGGCGTCCTTCACCAGCTCTGTAGCCGGCCCCAGGGCGCCGTCGATCACCGGGACCACCAGCGGCCATTCCGGCCCCAGCCCCTCGGCGAAGGCGGCGATGGCCTTGATCCCGGCCGCGGACTTCACGTCGACCGGCCCGGGGCCTTGGGCGACCAGCATCACCCGGCGCGCCTTGCCCAGCTTGCGGTAGGTCTTCAGCGGCTCGACCTCGAAGCATTGCACGAAGACCGGTGCGCTCAGGCTGTCGAGCCCGTTGGCCTTCAGCATGTCCGCCAGCCGCGCCTCGATCGGCTGGCCGATGCCGGCGAAATAGCTGGGGTGCTTCATCTCCGGATAGGTGCCGATGGTGCGGCCGACCCGCCTGGACTCGGCCTTCGCCAGGTCGATCACCTCCTGGTAGGTCGGGATTGCCTCCTGGCCGTCGAACGCCGCACTGCCCGGCCGCAGCGCCGGCAGGCGTTCGCGGGCGCGCAACGTCTTCAGTTCGGCCAGGGTGAAGTCCTCGGTGAACCAGCCGGTGAGCTTCTGGCCGTCGATCACCTTCTCGGTCTTGCGGGCGCCGAACTCGGGGTGGGCGGCCACATCGGTCGTGCCGCCGATCTCGTTCTCGTGGCGGACGACCAGATGGCCGTCCTGGGTGACCACGCAGTCTGGCTCGATGAAGTCGGCCCCCTCGGCGATGGCCAGCCGGTAGCCCATGATCGTGTGCTCGGGCCGCTCGCCGCTGGCGCCTCGGTGGGCGATGATCAGCGGCTTCTTCGCCGGCGTGGCAAAGGCAGGGGTTGCGGCCAGTGCGAGACTGGCGGCGGCGAGAGTGCGGCGGGTGATCATGCCCGCCAGCTTAGCCTCATTTTGCGGCGGTCAGGCGACTGAGCAGCAGCGGGTGGATGTCGAGGTTGCCGGCGATGACCGAGCCGGAGCCCAGCACGTCGGTCCCGCCCTCGGCGTCGGTGACCTTGCCGCCGGCCTCGGTGACCAACAAAATTCCGGCGGCCATGTCCCAGGCGCTGAGGTCGCGCTCCCAGAAGCCGTCGAACCGGCCGGCCGCCACCCAGGCCAGGTCGAGGGCCGCCGCGCCGAACCGGCGCACGCCGGCCACCCGCTGGCTGACCTGGTGCAGCTCCTTCAGGAACCTGGCGTGCTGGCCGTGGCCCAGGAAGGGGATGCCGGTGGCAATGACCGACTCGTCCAGCTTCTGGCGCGCCGCCACCCGCAGGCGGTGGTCGTTGACGAACGCGCCCTTGCCCTTCTCGGCCCAGAACAGCTCGTTGGTCACCGGGTTATAGGTCACCGCCGCCACGATCGCGCCTTCGCGCTGCAGGGCGATGTTGATCGCAAAGTGGGGGATGGCGTGCAGGAAGTTGGTGGTGCCGTCCAGCGGGTCGACGATCCAGGTGTGGGTCTTATCGGTCCCCTCGATCAGGCCGCGTTCCTCGCCGTGGAAGCTGTAGCCGGGGCGGGCCTTGGTCAGGGCCTCGAAGATGGTCTGCTCGGCCTTCAGGTCGGCGGCGGAGACGAAGTCGGCCGGCGCCTTCTTGGCCACCTGCAGCTCGGCCAGTTCGCCGAAGTCGCGGTTCAGCCCCCGCGCCGCCTTGCGCGCGGCGTCGCTCATCACCTTCAGGAGGGCGGTTTGGGTGCTCACGGTATGAAAGATCTCGGCGGCCGATAGAGGGCGCGATACCTAGTCGCCGAGACCGGCGAACGCAAGGAGACGGCGATGGCGGAACGTGAGGCAACCTGCGCCTGTGGCGGCCTTAGGGTGACGCTGGCGGGCGAGCCGTTGCTGGTCTCCACCTGCTGCTGCACCCGCTGCCAGCGGCGGACGGGCAGCTTCTTTGGCGTGACCGTCTATTTCCGCCCGGCGCAGGTGACGGGCCGGGTCGGCGAGGCGGCGGAGTTCCGGCGGCCCGGCAGTGAGGCGACCTTCCGCTTCTGCCCACGCTGCGGATCGTCGGTCTGGTGGGCGTTCGACGATCCGGCGGAGGATATCGTCGGCGTGGCCGGCGGCGCCTTCGCCGACCCGCGACTGCCGGGCCCGCACCGCATGACCCATACGGCGACCGGCCATCCCTTCGTGACCTCGCCGCAGGGCATCCCGACCTACGAGGACGGGCCGCCGGACTAACGCTCGGCGACGCCCGCCGCGATCTCGTGAATCAACGCCCTGACGGCCGCTGAAGGGCCGTCCGGATAGGCCCAGACCCCCGCCGACACCGCCGCGAAGTCGGCCCCTGCCCGGGCGATCTCGCGGACGTTGGCCGCGGCTATCCCGCCGATGGCGACGCAAGGGGTCAGCATGTCGGACTGCCAGCCGGTCAGCAGGTCCAGCTCGGCTCGCGCGGACGCGTTCTTGGTGGTCGTCGGGAAGAAGGCGCCGAAGGCGACATAGTCGGCGCCGGCCTCCGCCGCCTCCATGGCCAGGTGCAGGCTGTCGTGGCAGGTCACACCCACCATCCGGTCCGGGCCGACGATCCGGCGGGCCTCGGCGTAGCTGGCGTCGGTCTGGCCGACGTGGACGCCGTCGCAGCCCAGCCTGGCCGCCAGGTCGGGACGGTCGTTCAGGATCACCGCGACGCCGCGCGCCTGGGCGATCGGCAGGATCACCTCGGCAGCCGCGGCCACGATATCGTCGCCCACGTCCTTCAGCCGGACCTGCAGGGCGGCCACATCGCCGGCGTCCAGGGTGTGGGCCAGTGTGCGGCCAAAGCCGGCCAGGTCGTCCAGGCGGGGCGGGGTGATCAGGTAGAGGCGACAGGGGGGCAGGGCCATGCGCCGGTTAAGCCCTATCCGTGCAGGGCCCTCAAGACCTGGCTGACGCCGACCATCGCCACCACCACCCCGAAGAAGATGCCCACGAACACGAAGATGCGCAGCCACTGGCGCGAGGTCGGCGGCGGGGTGTTCGGATCGGGCGGGGGAATGAAGACGGCCATGGACGGTTGTCAGCCTACCTAGCGCAGGAGCAACTTCAAGGCATAGGCGATGGCGGCGCAGGAGGCCGCGCCGGTGAAGGACAGGCCGGCGAACCAGGCCAGCCGCTTCCAAAGCGGCGGCAGGGCCGCGCCCGGCTCCGGCGGCGTCTCAATGATATCCCGCATCGCCCCCCACCTTACCGCGGAACAGCCAGTAGACCCAGACCGTGTAGCCAAGGATCGCCGGCAGCAGGATCGCCACGCCCACCAGCATCAGGGCCAGGGCATTGTCGGCGTTGGCGGCCTGCCGGTAGCTCATGGCGTAGGGGACGATGTTGGGGAAGAAGCCCACCGCCAGCCCGATGTAGCCGGAGAAGAACACCAGGTAGGCGCCGAGGAAGGGGGTCACGTGGTGGTTTCGCCGGAGGCCGAAGGCGGCGAGCAGCAGGCCGGCGAGACCGGCCAGCGGAATCGGCGTCAGCGGCAGCAATCTGGCGAGGTCAAACACCCCACCCGCGAACCCCCAGCGCACCGCGACCCGCGGATGCAGCAACAGCGTCGCCAGACTGACGGCGGCCAGCAGGACCGCCGTGGCCCCGATCGCGATCCAGCCCCAGCGGCGGGCCTTGGCCTGCAATTCGCCCTCGGTGCGCCAGACGATCCAGGTCGCGCCCAGCAGGGCGTAGCCGGCGACCAGCCCCACGGCGACCAGAGCGCTGTAGGGCGTGAGCCAGTCCAGCGGGCCGCCGGCGAAGACGCTGTCCTTGAGGGTCACGCCCTGGATGAAGCCGCCCAGCGCCAGGCCTTGCGCCAGGGTGGCCGCGATCGAGCCGCCGGCGAAGGCCGCGGTCCAGAACGGCTTGCCGCGCGTGCGCCCGTGGTGGCGGAACTCGAAGGCGACGCCGCGCAGGATCAGCGCCAGCAGCATCATCAGGATCGGTCCATACAGCGCCGGCATCAGGGCGGCGTAGGCGAACGGGAAGGCGGCGAACATCCCCCCGCCGCCCAGGACCAGCCAGGTCTCGTTGCCGTCCCAGATCGGCGCCACGCTCTCCATCATCACGTCGCGTTCCCGGGGCGTGGCGAAGGGGAACAGGATGCCGATGCCGAGGTCGAAGCCGTCAAGCAGCACATACAACAGCACGGCGATCGCGATGATCCCGGCCCAGATCAGGGGAAGGTCCAGGCTCATGACTGGCCTCCATGGCCCTCGGCGTCCAGCGCGCCCAGGGCGGAGCCCGGCGGCCGGCCGGTGTCCCGGGGCGGCTCGTCCTCGAGGCTCGGGCCGGCGGCGATCAGGCGCAGGATGTAGATCACCCCGGCGCTGAAGATCACCCCATAGACCACCATGAACCCGAGCAGCGAAGCGGAGACCTGCCCCGCGGTGACCGGCGAGACGGCATCGGCGGTGCGCAGGACGCCGGTGATCACCCAGGGCTGGCGGCCGACCTCGGCGACGATCCAGCCGCTGACCACCGCGACGAAGCCGGCCGGCCCCATGGCGACCGCGGCGCGCAGGAACAGCCGGCTCCGCTCCGGCCCGCCGCGCAAGATCAGCCAGACGCCCCAGAATCCCAGGCCGATCATCGCCACGCCCAGTCCGACCATCACCCGGAACGCCCAGAAGACGATGAACACCGGCGGGCGGTCGCCCGGCGGGAAGGCCTTCAGGCCCTTCAATTCGGCGTCGGCGCGGCCGGCGGTGATCCAGCTTCCGAGCTTGGGGATCGAGATCTCCCAGCGGTTGCCGGCGATGGCCCGGTCCGGCCAGGCGACGATGTGGAAGGCCTGCTCGGTCCTGGTCTCCCAGAAGGCCTCGATGGCGGCCAGCTTGGCGGGCTGGACCTCCTCCAGGCGCTTGCCGGCGGCGTCGCCGACCAGCAACTGGGCCGGCGCCACCAGGGCGAACATGCCGATCGCCATCCGCAGCGCGATGGAGCTCTCGGCCTCGGCCCCCTTCAGCAGCCGCCAGGCCGAGGCCGCGCCGACCACCAGGGCGGTGGTCAGATAGGCCGCCAGCGTCATGTGCGCGAGCCGCTCGGGGAAGGTCGGCGAGAAGATCACCGCCATCCAGCTGGTCGCCCGCAGCGTGCCGTCCGCCAGGGTGGTGAAACCGGTCGGATGCTGCATCCAGCTGTTGGCCGAGACGATCCAGAAGGCCGAGACCAGGGTCCCGTAGGCGACCAGGGCTGTGGAGGCGAAGTGCAGGCCACGCCCGACCTTCTTCCAACCGAACAGCATCACGCCCAGGAACGAGGCTTCCAGGAAGAAGGCGGTCAGGACTTCGAAGGCCAGCAGCGGCCCGATCACCGGCGCGGCCACCGCGGCGAAATGGCTCCAGTTGGCGCCAATCTCGTAGCTGAGGACGACCCCGGAGACGACGCCCATGCCGAACGAAATCGCGAAGATCTTCACCCAGAACAGGTAGAGCCGCTTGAACGTCTCCCGGCCCGTGGCCAGCCAAAGGCCCTCCAGCACCGCCAGGAAGCTGGCGAGGCCGATGGTGAAGCTGGGGAAGATGATGTGGAACGCGATGGTGAAGGCGAACTGCAGCCGCGACAGGATCAGCGCGTCGAGGTCCATGACAGCAAGGCTCCAAACTCGCGACCGCCTATAGCACAGCTCAACCGCCTGGCCTCTGGCCTTCCCCGGTTCGGGTCGACGCATGTTCTGCGAATGACTTGCAAACTCGTTCGCAACAAGCTATCTCTGGATCATCAGCCAGGAGCCGTCGGCGCGTCATGTACATCTGCAACTGCAATGGCATCCGCGAGCGCCAGGTGCGCGACGCAATCGCGGCCGGCGCCAGCCGCCCGGCGCAGATCTTCAAGGCCTGCGAGTCCGCGCCCCAGTGCGCCCGTTGCGTCTGCGACATGCGCAGGATGCTGGACGAAGAGCGCGAGGCGCTGCGCTACGCGGCCGAATAGCGCCGCCGCGCCGCCTTTTTAGCGACCGCAAGTCACTTGCAGACATAGGCTTTGACACCTCCCGCGACGGGCGTGAGGGTCCGCGCGACGGCAGCATCAGGGGACGGACATGCAGGGCGACAGGGACATCATCCGGCTGCTGAACGCCGTGCTGACCAACGAGCTGACGGCGGTGAACCAGTACTTCCTGCATGCGCGGATGTACGAGAACTGGGGCTTCGTGCGCCTGGGCAAGATCACCTACGAAGAGTCGATCGGCGAGATGAAGCACGCCGACAAGCTGATCAAGCGGATCCTGTTCCTCGAAGGCCTGCCCAACCTACAGGACCTGCACAAGCTGGCGCTCGGCGAGACCGTGGGCGAGGGCCTGACCGCGGACCTGGCGGTGGAGACCGGCGGACGGGTGACTCTGGTCGACGGCATCAAGCAATGCGAGGGCGCCGCCGACTTCGTCTCTCGTCACCTGCTGCGCGAGATCCTGTCGGACACCGAGGAGCACATCGACTTCCTCGAGACCCAGATCGGCCTGCTGAAGGCCCTGGGCGAGGCCAACTACCTACAGAGCGCCATGGGCGAACTGCCGGAGGGTTAGACCCCCGCCGTCATCCCACGGTCAGCCGCAGGCTTATCCGGGGGACCCAAGCCGACTCACCCTCCGACCCTGCCGCCGCCTGGATCCCCCGGATCGCCCTGGCGGGCGACCGTGGGATGACGAACGTGGGGGTTGGCCCTACGGTCCTGCCAACGACGTGCGTTTGGGGAGGCCCACGATGGCGACGACGGCAGAGGCCGCAATACCCCCGCGCGCGTCCAACCTGACGGTGATCGCCGGCGCCTCGGTGGGCACGGTGTTCGAGTGGTACGACTTCTACCTCTACGGCTCGCTGGCCGGGTTCATCACCACCCACTTCTTCTCCGGGGTGAACGAGGTCACGGGCTACATCTTCGCCCTGCTGGCCTTCGCCGCCGGGTTCGCGGTGCGACCGTTCGGGGCCATCGTGTTCGGGCGGCTGGGCGACCTGTGGGGGCGCAAGAACACCTTCCTGATCACCATGCTGCTGATGGGGATCTCGACCTTCACGGTGGGCCTGCTGCCCAGCTACGACACCATCGGGATCGCCGCGCCGGTGCTGCTGATCGCGCTGCGCCTGCTGCAGGGCCTGGCGCTGGGTGGGGAATACGGCGGCGCGGCGACCTATGTGGCCGAGCACGCGCCGGTCGGGAAGCGCGGCCTCTACACCGCGTGGATTCAGACCACGGCCACCTTCGGCCTGTTCCTCAGCCTGGTGGTGGTGATCGTGGTCCGCACCCGGGTGGGCGAGGACGCCTTCAAGGCCTGGGGCTGGCGCGTGCCGTTCCTGGTCTCGGCCCTGTTGCTGGGGGTCTCGCTGTGGATCCGCCTGCGGCTCAACGAGAGCCCGGTGTTCCAGAAGATGGTGGACGAGGGCACGACCTCGAAGGCCCCGCTCACCGAGAGCTTCGCCCGCTGGCCCAACCTGAAGCTGGTGATCCTGGCCCTGCTGGGCCTCACCGCCGGCCAGGCGGTGGTCTGGTACACCGGCCAGTTCTACGCCCTGTTCTTCCTGGAGAAGATGCTCAAGGTCGACGGCATCCTGACCAACCAGCTGGTCGCCGTCGCCCTGCTGCTGGCCACGCCGTTCTTCCTGGTGTTCGGCTGGCTGTCGGACAAGGTGGGGCGCAAGCCGGTGATTCTGCTGGGCTGCGTGCTGGCGGCGCTCACCTATTTCCCGATCTTCAAGTCGCTGACCGCCGCCGCCAACCCGGCCCTGGCCGCCGCCTCCGCCAGCGCCCCGGTCACCGTGGTCGCCGATCCGGCGACCTGCGCGCTGCAGTTCGATCCGGTCGGCAAGACCGCCTTCACCAGCGGCTGCGACGTGGCCAAGTCGGCCCTGGCGACCGCCGGCGTGTCCTATGCCAACCAGGCCGCGCCCGCGGGGACGCCGGCCATGATCCGCATCGGCGGCAAGACGCTGCCCAGCCTGGAGGGGACAGCACTGGCCAAGCCGGCGTTCAAGACCGCCAAGGCGGCCTGGACCAAGGGCTTCGCCGCCGAGCTGAAGGCCGCCGGCTATCCAGCCAAGGCCGACCCGGCCCTGATGAACAAGCCGCTGGTGGTGGCCCTGCTCTGGCTGCTGGTGATCTATGTGACCATGGTCTACGGCCCGATCGCCGCGGCCCTGGTGGAGATGTTCCCGGCCCGCATCCGCTACACTTCCATGTCGCTGCCCTATCACCTGGGCAACGGCTGGCTGGGCGGGTTCCTGCCAACCACCGCCTTCGCCATGGTGGCGGCGACCGGCAACATCTACTTCGGCCTCTGGTACCCGATCGGCGTCGCGGCCTTCACGGCGGTGGTGGGGTTCCTGTTCGTCAAGGAGATGCGAGGCGCCGATATAGAGGCCTGATTTCCTTCCCCTTCATGGGGATGGACAGCTCGCCCACGGCAAGCCGGGTGGGGAACTCACGATCATCCCCAACGCCCCGGCCCGGCCCACACCTCCCCACCCTGCCTGCTGCGCAGGCTGTCCCTCCCCATGAAGGGGAGGGAAATGCAGCTACTCCGCCGGCTCCATGGCCAGCAGCCCCACCCGGTGCGCCACGCCGGCGCCGTAGGCCGGGTCGGCCTTGGCGAAGTGGGCGATCTGGCGGCGCTGGATGGCCTCCGGGACGCCGGCCATCGCGCCGGCGATGTTGTCCATCAGCTGGCGCTTCTGGTCGTCGCTCATCAGGCGGAACAGGTCGCCCGCCTGGCCATAGTCGTCGTTGCCGGCCCGGTGGTCGTAGCGGTCGGCGTCGCCTGAGATCTTCAGCGGCGGCTCGCGGTAGGCATGGTCCTCCTTGGGCCCGCCGAAGCTGTTGGGCTCGTAGTTCACCGACCCGCCGCCGTTCTCGTCGAAGCGCATCGCCCCGTCGCGGTGGTAGCTGTTCACCGCCGACTTCGGCCGGTTGACCGGCAGGGCCTCGGCATTGGTTCCCACCCGGTGACGGTGGGCGTCAGCGTAGGCGAACAGGCGGAACTGCAGCATCTTGTCGGGGCTGTAGCCGACGCCGGGGACCACATTGGCCGGCGAGAACGCCGATTGCTCGACCTCGGCGTGATAGTTGCCGGGGTTCCGGTTCAGCTCCAGCACGCCCACGTCGATCAGCGGGTAGTCTGCATGCGGCCAGACCTTGGTCAGGTCGAAGGGGTTGTAGGGCGTGGTCTCCGCCTCGGCCTCCGGCATGATCTGCACCTGCACGGTCCACTTCGGGACGTCGCCGCGCTCGATGGCCTCATAGAGGTCGCGTTGATGGCTCTCGCGGTCGCCGGCGATCAGGGCAGCCGACTCCTCGTTGGTCAGGTTCTGAATGCCCTGCTGGGTCTTGAAGTGGAACTTCACCCAGAACCGCTCCTGGGCGGCGTTGATGAAGCTGTAGGTGTGCGAGCCGAAGCCGTGCATGTGCCGGTAGCTCTTCGGGATGCCGCGGTTCGAGAACAGGATGGTCACCTGGTGCAGGCTCTCCGGCGACAGGCTCCAGAAGTCCCACATGGCGGTCGGATTGCGCAGGTTCGAGCGCGGGTCGCGCTTCTGGGTGCGGATGAAGTCGGGGAACTTCAGCGGGTCGCGGACGAAGAACACCGGGGTGTTGTTGCCCACCAGATCCCAGTTGCCCTCGGCCGTATAGAACTTCAGCGCCCAGCCGCGCACGTCGCGCTCGGCGTCGGCCGCGCCGCGCTCGCCGGCCACGGTGGAGAAGCGCAGGAAGATGTCGGTCTGCTTGCCGACCTCAGAGAACAGGTCGGCGCGGGTGTAGACGCTGAGGTCCTTGGTGACCGTGAAGGTCCCGAAGGTGGCCGAGCCCTTGGCGTGCACGACCCGCTCGGGAATACGCTCGCGGTTGAAGTGCGCGTGCTTCTCGAACAGGTGCAGGTCCTGCACCAGCAGCGGGCCGCGCGGGCCGGCGGTGAGACTGTTCTGATTGTCGGAAACCGGAACACCGGCGGCGGTCGTCAGGGTCTTGGGCTTGTCCATGGGGTCCTACCATCGCGGATCGTCAGGACCCCAGATTGTCGAACCTCCCCCTCATTGGAAAATTGATAATAATTTCGATTAGGATCGCCTCAGTCTATCGCATCGGCGCCGCTACTCCGCCGCGGCGCGGGTGATGCCGAGCTTGGGGGCCAGTTCGCCGGAGGCGTAGCGCTTGGCCATGGTCGACATCGGGATCGGGGTGATCTTGCTGGCCCAGCCGGCCGTGCCGAACTCCTCCATGCGCTGGCGACAGACTCCGCGCATCGCCTCCATGGCGGGCTTGAGGTATTTGCGCGGGTCGAACTCGCCGGGGTTCTCGGCCAGTACCTTGCGAATGGCGCCGGTCATGGCCATGCGGTTGTCGGTGTCGATGTTGATCTTGCGCACGCCGTGCTTGATGCCGCGCTGGATCTCTTCCACCGGCACGCCCCAGGTCTGGGGCATCTCGCCGCCGTACCGGTTGATCACGTCCTGAAGATCCTGAGGCACCGACGACGAGCCGTGCATCACCAGGTGGGTGTTGGGCAGGCGGCGATGGATCTCCTCGATCACGGTCATGGCCAGCACGTCGCCGTCCGGCTTGCGGGTGAACTTGTAGGCGCCGTGCGACGTGCCCATCGCGATGGCCAGTGCGTCAACCTCGGTGGCCTTCACGAACTCGACCGCCTGGTCGGGGTCGGTCAGCAGCTGGTCGTGGCTGAGCTTGCCCTCGAAGCCGTGGCCATCCTCCTTCTCTCCCTCGCCGCTCTCCAGGCTGCCCAGGATGCCCAGCTCGCCCTCGACGGACGCGCCGACCCAGTGGGCCATGTCCACCGTGTTGCGGGTGACCTTGACGTTGTAGTCGTAGTCGGCGGGCGTCTTGCCGTCGGCCTTCAGCGAGCCGTCCATCATCACGCTGGTGAAGCCGAACTGGATCGCGGTGGCGCAGGTCGCCTCGTTGTTCCCGTGGTCCTGGTGCATGCAGATCGGGATGTGCGGGTACAGCTCGGCCAGCGCGTCGATCAGGTGCTTCAGGACGGTGTCGTTGGCGTAGGAGCGCGCGCCGCGGCTCGCCTGGATGATGACCGGGCTGTCGACGGCGTCGGCCGCCTCCAGGATCGCCAGGCCCTGTTCCATGTTGTTGATGTTGAAGGCGGGGACCCCGTAGCCGTGCTCGGCCGCGTGATCCAGAAGCTGTCGAAGCGTAATCCGAGCCATCGCCCGCGGGTCCTTACCTGTGTCCTATTGGTTCAGCGCCGCCACGCCGGGCAGCACCTTGCCTTCCATCCATTCAAGAAACGCGCCGCCGGCGGTGGAGACGAAGGTGAAATCGCCAGCGACACCGGCCGCGTTCAGGGCTGCCACGGTATCACCGCCGCCGGCCACCGCCACCAGCTTCCCGGCCTTGACGAGTTCGGCGGCGTGCCTTGCCGCTTCCATGGTGCCTTTGTCGAAGGGCGAAATCTCGAAAACGCCCAGCGGCCCGTTCCAGACCAGGGTCTTGGAGTTGTTCATGGCGCGGCAGAGGCGCTCGACGGTCTCCGGGCCGGCGTCGAGGATGCGTTCGTCGTCGTCGACCGAGCCCACGTCGCGCACCCGGGCCGGGGCGCCGGGCGCCAGTTTTTCCGCCACCACGATGTCCAGCGGCAGGAAGAGCTTGCAGTTGTTCTGGCCGGCCAGGCGGATGATGTCGCGGGCGGTCTCGGCCAGCTCCTTCTCGCAATAGGAGGCGCCGACGTCGTGGCCCTGGGCGTAGAGGAAGGTGTTGGCCATGCCGCCGCCGATCGCCAGCTTGTCCAGCGTGGTCACCAGGTGCTTCAGCAGGTCCAGCTTGGTGGAGACCTTCGAGCCCCCGACGATGCCCAGCACCGGCCGCTCGGGATGGCCCAGGGCGCGGTCCAGGGCCTCAAGCTCCAGGCGCATCTGCTCGCCCGCATAGGCCGGCAGGCGGCGCGCCAGGCCCACGGTCGAGGCATGTGTCCGGTGCGCGGCGGAGAAGGCGTCGTTGACGAACAGGTCGCCGTTGGCGGCCAGAGCGTCGGCGAACTTCGGATCGTTCGCCTCTTCGCCGGCGTGGAAGCGGACGTTCTCCAGCAGCAGGACGTCGCCGGGCCGCAGGGCGTTCACCGCGTCGCGCGCCTTCTGGCCGATGCAGTCCTCGG
The DNA here is from genome assembly GCF_025351295.1 of Phenylobacterium sp. GTDB lineage: Bacteria > Pseudomonadota > Alphaproteobacteria > Caulobacterales > Caulobacteraceae > Phenylobacterium. Next base: position 2,869 of record NZ_JANXWD010000005.1, on the reverse strand, counting down.
CGAAGGCCGCAGGCACGCCCAGCACCTTGCTCAGCGGCGCCACGATCGGCTGCAGGCTCATGGATGGCACGACCTTGCCTTTGGGCCGGTCGAAGTGGGCCAGCAGGATCACCTTGGCCCCGCCTGCCCGAAGCTTGTCGACGGTGGGCTTGGCGGCGCGCAGGCGGGTGTCGTCGGTGACCTTGCCGTCGTCCATGGGGACGTTGAAGTCCACCCGCACCAGGGCGCGCTTGCCGGCGAGATCCGCCTGATCGAGCGTCTTGAAACTCATCGGCCCACTCCCCCGCTCATCCCCGCGACGGCGGGGATCAGATCAGCTTCGCCATGGCCAGGGCCGTGTCGGCCATGCGGGTCGAGAAGCCCCACTCGTTGTCGTACCAGCTGAGCACCCGGCCAAGGCCGCCGTCGACCATCTGGGTCTGCGGCAGGGCCACCGTCGAGGAGGCGGGGACGTGGTTGAAGTCGTGGGAGACCAGCGGTTCGCCGGTCACCGCCAGGATGCCCTTCAGCGGGCCGTCGGCGGCGGCGGCCGACATGGCGGCGTTGATCGCCTCGACCGAGACCTTGCGGCCCGGCACGAAGGTCAGGTCGACCACCGAGACGTTAGGGGTCGGCACCCGGATCGACGAGCCGTCCAGCTTGCCGGCCAGGGCCGGGATCACCAGGCCCAGCGCCTTGGCGGCGCCGGTGGACGTCGGGATCATCGACATCGCCGCGGCCCGCGCGCGGTAGAGGTCCTTGTGCATCGTATCCAGCGTCGGCTGGTCGCCGGTGTAGGAGTGGATCGTGGTCATGTAGCCACGCTCGATGCCGCACAACGCCTGCAGCACATGGGCCACCGGCGCCAGGCAGTTGGTGGTGCACGAGGCGTTGGAGATGATCAGGTCATCGGCGGTGAGCGTCACGTGGTTCACGCCGTAGACGATGGTCTTGTCGACGCCATCGCCGGGCGCCGAGATGATCACCCGCTTGGCGCCGGCCTTGAGGTGGGCGGCAGCCTTGTCCCTGGCGGTGAACAGGCCGGTGCACTCCAGCGCGATGTCGACCTTGAGCTCGGCGTGCAGCAGGTCGGCCGGGTCGCGGATCGCCGTGACCTTGATCTTGCCGAAGCCGGCGTCGATCCAGTCCTCGCCGGTGGTCACCGTTCCCGGGAAGCGGCCGTGCACGCTGTCGTAGCGCAGCAGGTGGGCGTTGGTCTCCACCGGCCCCAGGTCGTTGATCGCCACCACCTCGATGTCGCGGCGCCCATGTTCCACGATCGAACGCAGGACCAGGCGGCCGATCCGACCGAACCCGTTGATGGCGACGCGAACCGTCATGGGGCGGAGATCCTTCGTGTTTTCCTGTGGCGCGGTTTCTTGGGGGCGAGCGCGCGGGTGTCAACCCCTAGCGCCCATCCCTCCTCTTTAGGGGAGGGCCGACTCGACGACGTCGAGCGGGGTGGGGGTCTCGCGTTCAAGCCTCGAGTTTGAGCCTGACTTCCCCACCTGGCCGCTCCGCGGCCTGTCCCTCCCCTAAAGAGGAGGGATGACGGGCTTCACCTTGCCCGCCGCCTCGGTGGCGCGGGCGCGGGCCGTATCGGTGTCCGCGGCGCGCGCCAGGGCCACGCCCATGCGACGGCGTTCGAAGCTCTCCGGCTTGCCGAACAGGCGCAGGTCCGCGCCGGGGACACTCAGCGCTTCGGCGACGCCGTCGAAGGCGATCCCCCGCGCCTCCATCCCGCCGTAGATCACCGCGCTGGCACCCGGTTCGCGCAGGGTGACGTCGGTGGGCAGGCCCAGGATGGCGCGGGCGTGGAGGACGAATTCGCTCTGGTGCTGGGTGACCAAGGTGACCAGGCCGGTGTCGTGCGGGCGGGGCGAGACCTCGGAGAACCAGACCTCGTCGCCCCGCACGAACAGCTCGACGCCGAAGATCCCGAGGCCGCCCAGGGAGTCCGTGACCGCAGCCGCGATCTCCCGCGAACGGACCAGGGCGGCCGGCGTCATCGCCTGGGGCTGCCAACTCTCCACATAGTCGCCCTTCACCTGCCGGTGGCCGATCGGCGCGCAGAAGCTGGTGGTGACCTGGCCGGCCTTCAGGCTACGGACGGTCAGCTGGGTGATCTCGAAGTCGAAGGCGATGCAGCCCTCGACGATGACTCGCGGCTGTTCGACCCGGCCGCCCTCCAGGGCGTAGCGCCAGGCGGCGGCGATCTGGTCGGGGAGCTCGACGTAGGACTGTCCCTTGCCCGACGAACTCATCACCGGCTTCACGAAGCACGGGAAGCCCACGGCCGCGGCGCCCGCCGCCAGTTCCGCCTGCGTCGAGGCGAAGGCGTACGGGCTGGTCGGCAGGCCCAGGTCCTCGGCGGCCAGCCGGCGGATGCCCTCGCGGTTCATGGTCAGCTGGGCCGCGCGCGCCGTGGGGATCACGGTGGCCAGGCCGTCGGCCTCGATCCGCGCCAGTTCGTCGGTGGCGATCGCCTCGATCTCCGGCACGATCAGATGCGGCCGCTCGGCCTCGACGACGGCGCGCAGAGCGGCGGCGTCGGTCATCGCCAGCACATGGCTGCGGTGCGCCACCTGCATGGCCGGGGCATCGGCGTAGCGGTCGCAGGCAATCACCTCGCACCCCAGCCGCTGCAGCTCGATGGCCACTTCCTTGCCGAGTTCGCCCGAGCCTAGCAGCATGACCCGGACGGCGGTGGGTGAGAGCGGGGTGCCGAGGCGGGTCATCCGAGGGCCTTTCGCTGCTGGCTGCGTAGAGCGCCAATGTCTCTGGGACTCAGTCATTTCCCAATGATCGTCATCCCGCGGCTTGTTCGCGGGACCCATCGATACGCTCGCGCGACGGTCGGGATGGGTCCCGCGGACAAGCCGCGGGATGA
>NZ_JANXWD010000004.1 GCF_025351295.1 Phenylobacterium sp. | reverse complement strand
AAAGTGAACAAATCGCGTGCGCAGCCGCCGTCCCTTTACCCGTTCGGCAGGTCCCTGATCTCCACCGTGCCGCCGCTTTCGTAGACCGGGTTGCCTTTCAGCAGGGCCTTGGCGTGGTCCAGGCTGGCGGCGGTGACGCGGATGAAGCCGCCGATGTGGGCGGTGGGCTGGGGCGCGGCGCCGGACTTGCGGCAGCATTCGCCGCCCGGGCCGATGGCGCTGCCGCCCTGGAAGACGCCGGCCTCGCGCAGCTTCGACAGGTAGGGCTCCCAGTCCATTCCGGCGCCGCCGTCGTCGTGCATCAGGAAGATGAAGTCGGCCATCAGCGCCTCGCCTTCGCCCCATCCGTCCTGGCCAATTGGGCCGCGTCCCGCACCGCCTCCGCCACCGCCTCGAAGGCCAGCAGGGTGGAGGTGTGCCGCGCCGGATAATCCTTTACCGGAGCCAACAACGCCAGATCGGCGAACCGGCCCCGCGGCGGCGGGCCGCCGGCCTTCAGCATGGCCTTAAACGCATCGCGGGTGTCTTCCAGTTCCGCGAGGCTGGCGCCGATCACGTGGGCGCCCAGCACCGAGGCCGCCGCCTGGCCGAGCGCGCAGGCCTTCACGTCCTGGGCGAAGTCGGTGACGCGGTCGCCGTCGACCTTCACGTCGACCACGATCCGGCTGCCGCACAGCTTGGAGACCTTCTCGGAACTGGCGTGCGGATCGCTGAGCCGCCCGGCCCGCGGCATCTCCGCCGCCAGCCGCAGTAGCTTCGCCGAATAGAGGTCGTCGATCATGTCCCTTAGGTCGGGGGTCGCGGGGCGTCTGTCAAACGGCGTCAGGCCGGCGGCGGCAGGGCGAAGAACGGCGCCGGGGTCAGGATCTGGTTCTCCTGGGCCAGCACCAGCGGCCCGACCTCCTTCACATAGGCCAGCCACTCCGGATCGCTCCAGAGCTCGGCGCGCCGGCGCGCCCGCTCGTCGAGGCTGTCGTAGGCCCACAGGTGGATCACCTTGTTGAGCGCGCCGACCTCGACGCCGTAGTAGCCGATCATATGGCCCAGGATGCGCTTCTGCACCGCCAGACCCTGCTCGCCATAGAGCTTGAAGTACCGGCCAGTGGCGCCCAGCGCCAAGGTGTAGGTCCGCATCTCGACGATCATTGGGCGCCCCTTGTTGTTGCCGCGCCATCTCCGCCCCGCCGGGCGCCTCACCGTCAAGCGCCGGGTCGTTTACGAGGCCGACGCTTAAGCAAGATGGCCGAGATCGCCCAACGGATCGCCCAACGGATCGCCCAACGGATCGCACAGCGAAAGCCCTCCTCCTCGATGGAGGAGGGTTGGGTGGTGGTGTGGCTACAGCGGTCAGGCAGACGGCGCGGGTCGGCGCCGGCGCTTACAGCGCCTCTCGCTTCATCTCCGTGCGCACACCACCATTCCCGGCCCTTCCTCCATCGAGGAGGAAGGGAGTGGGCACGACGACCATCTGTTGTGCGGGGTTCGAATCTCCACCTAATCCTTCTGCGCCGTCCAGGCCGCCTCGGCGCGGGCCTTCAGGGCCTCGTTCATGGCCTTGAAGCCGCGTTGCACGGTGCGGCCCATGCGCTTGCCCAGGGACGGGCCCATCAGGCCCTGGAACAGCTCGCCGTTGTCGACGACGCAGTTCTCCTCGCCGCGGGCCTCGATCTCGATGTAGCGCAGGGTCCTGATCAGCCCGCCCATCATGCTGAGCTGCCAGTGCACCTGCTCGTTCGGCACCCAGTCCACGATCCGTGGCTTCAGCGCCTGCGGCGGCTGGCCGGGCAGGGCCAGCGTCACCGACACCAGTTCCCCGATCCGGATCTGGCCCTGCGCCTGCGGATAGGTGGGGTTCCACTCATGCCAGCGGTCCAGGTCGTAGACGATCTCCCAGATCACCTCGGGCGGCGCCTGGATGCCGATCCGGTCCTCAACGCGCAGGCCGCCGGGGGCCTTGGGTGGCGGCGGCTTGCCTTCGGTCTGCAGCGACATGGTCTTGGGTCCCATCGACGTTCGGGTCGCGAAGGGGCCGGCCAACAGGTTGGGTTCGGGTTTGAAGGGCATCAGGCCTGCTCCTTGATCCGCCAGGTGGCCCCGGTCGGGCTGTCCATCACCTCGACATTCAACGCCGAAAGTTCGGCGCGGATACGGTCGGCCTCGGGCCAGTTCTTGTCGGTCCGCGCGGTATGGCGCTCGGCGATCAGCGCCTCGACCCGGGCCTTCAGCCCTTCGTCGGCGCCGCCCTGGAACCAGGCCTGCGGCTCGCTGGTCAGGAAGCCCATCAGCTGGGCGGCCTCAAGCAGCAGGGCGCGGGCGCGCTCCACGCCGGCCACGTCCTTGCCCATCGCCGCCGAGCGCAGGTAGTCGGCCAGCTGGAACAGGCCCGCGAACGCCAGCGGGGTGTTGAGGTCGTCGTGCAGCGCGGCCATCTCCGCGTCATAGGCCATGACCGCGCCGCGATGCTCTCCGCCGCTGGCCCGCGCCGAAGTCGGGACGCCGGCCAGGAACCGTTCGGAATCGTCCAGCACCCGGTAGAGGCGGTCGAGCGCGCTCTTGGCCGGCTCGATCAGTTCGCCGGTCCATTCCAGCGGCTGGCGGTAGTGGCCGGCCAACAGCGCCCAGCGGATCGCCTCGCCGGGGTATTGTTGCCGCAGGTCGTGGGCCAGGGCGACGTTGCCGAGGCTCTTGGACATCTTCTCGTCGCCCATGTTCAGGAAGCCATTGTGCATCCAGACGTGGGCGTATTCCGGGCCGTGGCCGGCGCAGACCCCCTGGGCCAGCTCGTTCTCGTGGTGCGGGAACACCAGGTCGATGCCGCCGCCGTGGATATCGATCGGCAGGCCCAGGGCCTGTTCGATCATCGCCGAGCACTCGATATGCCAGCCCGGCCGGCCGTCGCCCCACGGGCTCTGCCATTCCGGCTCGCCCGGCTTGGAGGGCTTCCAGAGCACGAAGTCGGCGGGGTGGCGCTTGTAGGGGGCCACGTCCACCCGCGCCCCGGCGATCATCTCGTCCATCGCCCGGCCCGACAGCTTGCCGTAGTCGGCGAACGCCTGGGTGTCGAACAGCACATGGCCCTCGGCGGCATAGGCGGCGTTGTTGGCGACCAGGTCGCCGATCATCTTGACGATGGCGTCCATGGTCTCGGTGACCCGCGGTTGGAACGTGGGCCGCAGAGCGCCCAGCGCCGCGGCGTCGGCGTTGTAGGCGTCCAGGTAGCGGTTGGAGATCGTGGCGATCGGCACGCCTTCCTCGGCGGCCTTGCGGTTGATCTTGTCGTCCACGTCGGTGACGTTGGCCGCGTAGAGCACCGCGTCCTCGCCATAGAGGTCGCGCAACAGCCGGAACAGCAGGTCGAACACCACCACCGGCCGGAAATTCCCGATGTGCGCATAGTTGTAGACCGTGGGCCCGCAGACATAGAGCGTCACCCGGTCCGGATCCCTCGGGGCGAAGGGCCGTTTGGCGCGACTCAGGGTGTCGTAGAGCGAAAGGGTCATGGGTTTACGCTGCGAAACAGTTGCCGGGCTTGGCCTTGGCCCCATATACAGATCGTCCGGACCGCAGGCCAAGGCATCGAAGGTCCGAAGTGAAAGGGTGGCACGCGTCATTTCCGGGACCTTCGTCCCGGCGCAACTCGGCCCTGGAAAGAACCGCTCACACATGGACGCCATACGCGACCGAACCCTGCTCGGCCCCAATTCTGCAAACATGGCCGACCTTGATCTTGAAGCCGTGAAGCGCCCCTCTCGCGAGGAAGCGATGGAGGCTGTGCGCACCTTGATCGCCTGGGCGGGGGACGATCCCCGCCGCGAGGGCGTGATCGACACCCCCAAGCGCGTGGTCGATGCCTACGCCGAATGGTTCGAAGGCTATGGCCTAGACCCGGCGAAGGAACTCTCGCGCACCTTCGAGGACGTGCAGGGCTATGACGACATCGTCATGCTCCGCGACATCGAGGTCGAGAGCCACTGCGAGCACCACATGGCGCCGTTCCTGGGCAAGGCCTTCGTGGCCTACATGCCGACCAACCGCGTGGTGGGCATCTCCAAGCTGGCCAAGGTGGTCGAGATCTTCGCCCGCCGGCTCCAGACCCAGGAGACCATGACCCAGCAGATCTGCGACGCCATCACCGACAGCCTGCGCCCGGCGGGCGTGGCGGTGCTGATCGACGCGGCGCACCAGTGCATGACCACCCGCGGCGTCCACCACCGGCATGTGACCACGATCACGACGCAGTTCACCGGGGTGTTCAAGACCGACCCGACGCTGCGCCAGCGGTTCCTGGACTTCGCGAACCGGCGGTAGCGCCACCCCCGATCCCGTTCATCCCCGCCGGCGCGGGGGTGAACGGTTGCGAGAGTGGATTGGTCGCCACCCCCTCGCCCGGCGCTCTCGGCCGGTGGATCAGCGACATCAGCACGAAGCTGAGCAGCATCAGCAGGTACCACGCGCCCAGCTTGCCGAGCGGGACCAGCCGCCAGGGCCTGCTTCAGGCCGAACAGCAGGAACTCGTAGGCCCAGGCGTTCGCCCGCCCACGCTCCGCCCACGGCCGCAGGGCGGCGTCGAAGGCGAGCACCCGACCCTGGTCCAGTCGTTCAGCGACATGCCGCCGAACCTAAGGCAGTCGCGTCGCAGGCCCGGTGCAGCCCGGATGAAGACCCGGCGCCGAGACCGCGCTTTCTCAGCGCGACAGGTAGCGGACGAGGCTGTCGAAAGCGCCGTTGTGGCCGGTCTCGTGGCCCCGGATCATGTCCTCGCCGATAAACGAGGCGACCTGGGTCGTGCTCACCAGCCGCGCTCCGGCGCCGTCGGGCCACAGCTCCAGGGTCGTCAGGCTGGCGCACAGGCGCTGGCCGTCCATGGCGATCTCCTCGCTGGAGACCACTCGCCGCCCGGGAACGATCTCCAGGTAGCGGGTCACGCCGGCGATGTTGGGGTTGTCCTTCGGCCCACAGCGGAAGCGGTCCTGCCCGCCCTCGCGGAAGTCGGCCGCGTCGTAGATCATCACGGCGGTGTCCGAAGGCGCACCCCAGGCCGCGCGTTCCGCCGGGTCCGATAGCGCGGCGTACACGCGAGCCACCGGCGCCGCAATCCGGCGTTCGAACACAAGTGTCGCGTGCCGGGCGGGTGGCAGATCCATGGCGAGGCTCCTCAGGACGGGTCGCAACTACGACATCATATCCGATTGCGTTTTGCAATCAGTTTGCAGCCGAGCCAGGGCGGGCCATATCATGGCTCATGACCAGCTTCCCCACCGCCGTCTCGACGGCGGCCCTGGAACAGGGCGAGACGCTCGCGCCCCGCTTCGACGCCGCCGGCCTCATCGCGGCGGTGGCGACCCACGCCGACACCGGTGAGGTGCTGATGCTGGCGTGGATGAACGCCGAGGCGCTGGACCGCACGATGGCCACCGGTGAGGCCCACTACTTCAGCCGCTCGCGCAACGAGCTCTGGCACAAGGGCGCCACCAGCGGCCAGGTGCAGCTGGTGGAAGACCTGCGCATCGACTGCGACCAGGACGCCGTGTGGCTCAAGGTCCGGCCCCAGGGCGACGGCGGTGCGTGTCACACGGGCGCGGTCTCCTGCTTCTATCGCGCCATCGAGGGCGGCAAGCTGGTGCGCCGATGACCGTCCTGCAGGCGCTGCTGGCGTTCAGCGCGGCCGCGGCGTTGCTGACCCTCACGCCGGGCCTCGACACCGCCATCGTCCTGCGCACCGCCGCGGTCGAGGGTCCCCGGCGCGCCGCCCTGGCCGCCCTGGGCGTGATCGCCGGCTGCCTGGTCTGGGGCGCGGCGGTGGCGCTGGGCCTGGGCGTGCTGCTGCAGGCCTCGGCACTGGCCTTCAGCCTGATCAAGTGGGCCGGCGCGGCCTACCTGCTCTGGCTGGGCGTCGGCCTGATCCTCAAGCCCCGCGACCGCTTTCAGCTGTCGGCCCCCGCGGGGCCGTTGGGCTCGAGCGACCTTGCGTGGATGCGGCGCGGCTTCCTGACCAACCTGCTGAACCCCAAGGTCGGGGTGTTCTACATCTCGTTCCTGCCGCAGTTCCTGCCCGCCGGCGTCGCGGCCGGGCCGTTCATCTTCCTGCTGGCCGCCCTGCACGCGGCCATGGGCCTGGGCTGGTTCGCCGTGCTGATTGCCGCCACCCGCCCCGTCGCCGACGTCCTGCAGCGCGCGGCCGTGGTCCGCTGGCTGGACCGGCTGACCGGCGGGGTGTTCGTGGCGTTCGGCGTGCGGCTGGCGCTGGAGCGGCGTTAGATTTCCTTCAGCGCCGACAGGCCTGAGCCCTCCGGAACGACCCGGAAGCTCTTCACCGCCCGCGTGGTGAAGGTCTTCGACACGATGCTCGACACCGCCATCAGGTCGCCCCGCGCCTCGGTGTGGGTGAGGGTCAGCAGCACGAAGCCCTTGGCCCCCTGGTCGCTGAACACTACCTCGGGGCTGGCCGCGGCGAATGCCGGGCCGATCTTCATCTTCAGGCCGTCGTCGGCGCCCGGGCTGGTGACCGAGGTTCCGCCGAACTCCACCGCCACCCGCTTGCCGCCGGCGTCGGCCAGCTCGTTGGCCCAGAAGGCGTGGCTGTCGCCCGAGACCACGATCGGCCGCGCGCCCGCCTGCCTGACCAGGTCGTAGACCCGCTCCCGGTCGATGGGATAGCCGTCCCACATGTCCAGCCCATAGGGCAGGCCCAGCTGGGCGATCGGCTGCCAGCGCTCGATCCGCTTGCGGGCCTGTTCGCTCACGCCCGCTATGTCCGCGGCGCTGAGGTCGCGCCCGATTTGCGGCATCCGGAGGCGGCCCATCACCACGCCGGAGCCCACCACCTGCCAGGTGTGGCCGGCCTTTACCGAGCTCGCCAGTTCGCCCTCCAGCCAGGCCTCCTGCGCCGGGCCCATCATCCGCCGGGTCGGGTCGGTGAACTTCGCCTTGAAGGCGGCCACGTCGGGCTTGCCGTCGACGATCAGGTCGCGGTCGTAGACCAGCTGCTTGTCGCGGGCCGTCAGCCGGGTCTCCAGCATCACCAGCTGGGCCAGGTCGCCGATCCGGAAGCTGCGCGCGCCGGCCTCGGCCAGGGTCTGTCCCGCCGCAGGTTCGCGGATCGGCATCCACTCGTAGTAGGCCTTGAGCGCGACCGCCTTGCGGGTCGACCAGTCGCCCTCGGTGGCCGGCTGGTGGTTCTCCGCCCCGTCCTTGTAGCTGTCGTTGGCGGTCTCGTGGTCGTCCCAGGCGACGATCCAGGGCGCCCGCTCATGCGCCGCCTGCAGGCTGGGGTCGCGCTTGTACTGGGCGTGGCGCAGGCGGTAGTCGGCCAGGCTCACGCATTCATGTGGCGGGTCGTGCGGCCGTTCCGCGGCGACGGCGCTGTCCGATCCGTAGCCCAGCGGCCCGCCGTACTCGTAGATGTAGTCGCCCAGGTGCAGGACCACGTCGATCCGGTCCAGCTGGGCGATGGCCTGGTAGGCGTTGAAATAGCCGTTCGGATAGAGCGCGCAGGACACCACCGCGATCACCGCATCCTTCGTCGGCCCAGCCGGCAGGGTGCGCGTGCGGCCGGCCGGCGAGGTCACTCCCTCCGACGTGAACGAGAAGGTGTAGGCCCGGCCAGGATCCAGGCCCGCCACATCCACCTTCACCGTGTAGTCCCGCTCCGGCCCGGTGACGTCGGACCCGTGCTTGGCCCCGCCCGCCCGGCGGTCCAGTGGGTTCAGCGTCCATTTGTAGGCGATCTGCCCGTGCGGCGTCTCCGGCGTTATCCGCGTCCACAGCACCAGCCGGTCCTGGGTCGGATCGCCCGAGGCGACGCCGTGCTGGAAGCTGACGCCCAGGGGTTTCGGCATCTGCGCGGCGGCCGGGCTCGCCGCCCCGAGCCCCAGCAGCGCCAAAGCTTTTCGACGATCGATCCTCATGGCCGTTGCTCCCCGGTTCTGCCGCCCGATATGACTGACCCATACCACAGGAGTACGACGGCCCATGTCCAGCGAAGCCCTACACGTCCAGCGAGAAAAGCTGAGCCGTAAGACCCTAGAGATGCACTACGCGATCACGTCGCTGATGGAAGAGTTCGAGGCCGTCGACTGGTATCGGCAGCGGGCGGACGATACCGAGGACGCCGAGCTGAAGGCGATCCTTCTGCACAACGCGCGCGAGGAGCTGGAGCATGCCTCGATGATCCTCGAGTGGATGCGGCGCAACGACAAGGACGTCGGCGAGCAGCTGCAGGAGTACCTGTTCAAGAAGGGCTCGATCACCGGCCACGAAGAGGCGGCCAGCGACGAGCATGGCCTCTGAGGCCGACGACGACCTCTATGGGCTGCGGATCGTCAACGTGGCCGAGCCCGGCGGGCGGATCGACAAGGTGCTGGCCGATCGGCTGCCGGAGTTCTCGCGCGCCCGGCTGCAGGCGCTGATCGCCGAGAGGCGGATCAGCCGCGACGGCGTGGCCCTGACCAGCGGCTCGGACAAGGCGGCGGCGGGCGACTACCGGATCGAGATCCCGCCGCCGATCGCCGCCAAACCCTTTGGCGAGGACATCCCGCTCACCGTGCTGTTCGAGGACGCCCACCTGATCGTGGTCGACAAGCCGCCGGGGATGGCGGCGCACCCGGCGCCCGGCAGCGAGAGCGGCACCCTGGTCAACGCCCTGCTGCATCACTGCGGCGCCAGCCTCTCCGGCATTGGCGGCGTGGCGCGGCCGGGGATCGTACACCGGATCGACAAGGATACCTCCGGCGTCCTCGTCGCGGCCAAGACCGATGCTGCCCACCACGGCCTGTCGGCGCTGTTCGCCGCCCACGACATCGAGCGCGTCTACATCGCGCTCACCCGCGGCGCGCCGACCCCGATCAAGGGGACCATCGAGGGCGCCATCGCCCGCTCGCCATACGACCGCAAGAAGATGGCCCTGGTGAAGTCCGGCGGCCGCCACGCGATCACCCACTACCTGGTCGCGCGCGCCTTCGGGCCGCCGGAGAAGCCGCTGGCGGCGCGCGTCGCCTGCCGACTGGAGACCGGCCGCACCCACCAGATCCGCGTCCACCTGGCCAGCAAGGGGACCCCCTGCCTCGGCGACCCGGTCTATGGCTCCGGCGCCCCGGCCGCCCCGGTCCGCGCCGCCATCGAGGCCGCCGGCCTCCACCGCCAGGCCCTGCACGCCGCGGTGCTGGGCTTCCGCCACCCGGTCACCGGCCAGCAGGTCCGCTTCGAGAGCCCGCTGCCGCCCGACATGGCCGACCTGGAGGCCCGCCTGGCCGAGCTGGACCCCCGCGCATGACCGCCGCCGCCGCCGCCGCGCCCGCCCGCGCCTCGGTCGCCCGGGTCGTGGTCACCGCGATCGGGCGACCAGCATCGAGTGGTACGACTTCTTCATCTACGGCGCCGCCGCGGCGCTGGTGTTCCCGAAGCTGTTCTTCCCGCCCGAGCTGCCGCCGGCCATCGCCCAGATCGCCGCCTTCCTGACCTTCGCGGTCGGCTTCGTGGCGCGGACGATCGGCGGCGCCGTGTTCGGCCACTTCGGCGACCGGATCGGGCGCAAGCGGGCGCTGGTGGCGGCCCTCATGCTGATGGGCGCGGCCACCAGCCTGATCGGCCTGCTGCCCACCTACGCCACCATCGGGGTCGCCGCCCCGGTGCTGCTGATCGTGCTCCGCTTCGCCCAGGGGCTGGCGGTGGGCGGCCAGTGGGGCGGCGCGGCCCTGCTGGCGGTGGAGAACGCCCCACCCGGCCAGCGCGGCCTCTACGGCAGCTTCCCGCAGCTGGGCATCTCGGCCGGCGTGGTGCTGGCCAACCTGGTGTTCCTGGTCATGGCCGAGACGCTGACGCCCGGCGCCTTCCTGGCCTGGGGCTGGCGGGTCCCGTTCCTGGTCAGCCTCTGAGGCGGCGGCTGAGCGGGGTCGGCTTGGGTCCTCCGGATCAGCCTGCGGCTGACCGTGGGATGACGGCGGGATGGGGACATGCGGCTGGGGAGGTCAGCAAAAAAACGACCGTGCAGTTCGGCTATCGAACCCATGAGAAAGCCTGCCTTGAAGGCGCCACGCTGGAATTCTAAAAGACCCACCACAGCAGTCGGACTTTCGGGTCGTCCGCCCAGCGACCCCTACCGCCCTCGCAACCCCGCACCCATATGAGGGTTAGAGGGGGCGGACGTCGAAGCGCGCGCACTTGCCTGAGCGAGGCGCGCGACGGCCCGAACGTCCCGGAGAGCACAAGGGGATAGACCATGGCCGTGAACGCGATCGCCGTGATGTCGCCGGAAGGCGGCCTCAGCCGTTACCTGTCGGAAATCCGCAAATTTCCGATGCTGCCCAAGGACGAGGAGTTCATGCTGGCCAAGCGCTGGCAGGAGCACGAGGACGCCGAGGCGGCGCACAAGATGGTCACCAGCCACCTGCGCCTGGTGGCCAAGATCGCCATGGGCTACCGCGGCTATGGCCTGCCGATCGGCGAGGTGATCTCCGAGGGCAATGTCGGCCTGATGCAGGCGGTGAAGAAGTTCGACCCGGACAAGGGCTTCCGCCTGGCCACCTATGCCATGTGGTGGATCCGCGCCTCGATCCAGGAATACATCCTGCGCAGCTGGTCGCTGGTGAAGATGGGCACGACGGCGGCGCAGAAGAAGCTGTTCTTCAACCTGCGCAAGGCCAAGTCCGAGATCGCCGCCCTGCAGGAGGGCGACCTGCGGCCCGACCAGGTCAGCCTGATCGCCACCAAGCTGGGCGTGCTGGACGAGGAAGTGATCTCGATGAACCGGCGCCTGGCCGGCGGCGACGCCAGCCTGAACTCGCCGATGCGCGCCGACAGCGAGAGCGAATGGCAGGACTGGCTGGTCGACGACAAGACCCCCAGCCAGGAGACGGTGATCGCCGAGAGCCAGGAGAAGTCGGTCCGCATGAGCCTCTTGGAAGCGGCGATGGTCGAACTGTCCGAGCGCGAACGCCACATCCTGACCGAGCGCCGCCTGAAGGACGACCCCACCACCCTGGAAGAGCTGGCCGGCGAATACGGCGTGTCGCGCGAGCGGGTGCGCCAGATCGAGGTGCGGGCCTTCGAGAAGCTGCAGAAGTCCATGCGGGCGGCGGCAATGGAACGGAAGCTGATCGAGGCCTAGGCCGCGGCTAGCGCTGAGCGAAGATTGGGGGCGGCTGGGGGGACCTGGCCGTCCCTTTTTCGTTGGGGCGGGCGGGCCTGGCCGAGGATAGAATGTCACCGCCATGACCCCGCCATCTCCTGCGCGATTGCGCGACGGCAAAGTGGACCTGAACGAGGTTCAGGTCGATCTGCGCGACATCATTGACGACGCCGTGATGATGTTAGAGTCGATGTCGAATGCTCAAGGCATAGCTCTGCAGTGGGACAGACCCGAAACGCCAGTCGTCGCCTTGGTCGATCAAACCGCAATCCGTCAAATCGCTATCAACCTTGTCAACAGTGCCGTCAAATATACGGCAAAAGGCGGAATGGTCACCTTGGGACTACGACGTTACCCGACGGCGGATTGTCACTCTCAGTAACGGACACCGGAATCGGCATCCCAGCGGCAGCGATCACGCGCCTGTTTCAGCCCTTTTCGCAGATCGATTTTGGCAGGGACCGGCGACCGGGCGGCGCAGGCCTGGGTCTGCCAATCGTCAAGTCGCTCGCCCAGCTTCACGGCGGATCAGCAGAGGTGCAGAGCATCGAAGGCGAGGGCGCGACCGTCACAGTCAATTTGCCGGCTTGGCGCATTCAGGCCCAGGCATGAAAATCCTCGTCGCAGACGATCATCCTGTGAATCGAAACATGATGAAGATGCTCCTTGGGGCCCTGGGACACACCGTGGATGTGGTCGATGATGGCGCTCAGGCTTGTGCAGCGACGGAAGCCGAGGTTTACGATCTTGTACTGATGGACCTACACATGCCGGTGATGGACGGCCTGGAGGCTATATCGATCATCGGCTCACGGCAGCGGCCGCCGCCGCGCCTCGTGGTGGTAACGGCCGACCACACCGTCGATAGTCGCGCTGAATGCTTCGCCTCTGGCGTACAAACCAAGCCGATAGACTTGGCGAAACTCGCTTCAATCATTGCGCTGACGATTGAAAAGGCAGATTTGGCTCAGGCGGTCTAGTTCATTTCGGTGAGTCTACTTCGGTGACAGTTTACTAAACTCCCCCGCCCTGCGACGTTCCGTCCGACGTTCGCATGGAGGTTCGACATGGCGCGTCTCGCCCGGGTGGTGGTTGCTGGCCTGCCGCATCACATCACTCAGCGCGGCAATCGCCGCCAGCCGGTGTTTTTCGAGGACGGCGACTACCGCCTCTACCTGGGCCTGATCGGCGCGGCGGCGCGGCGCTCGGGCACGGCGGTCTGGTCCTACTGTCTGATGCCCGACCATGTGCACTTCATCATGGCGCCCTCGCACCCCGACGGCCTGCGGGCCACCTTCGCCGAGGCCCATCGGCGCTACACGCGGCACATCAACGCCCGGTTCGGCTGGACCGGACACCTTTGGCAGGGCCGCTTCGCCTCCAGCGCCATGGACCCGCATCACCTGATGGCGGCGCTGCGCTACGTGGCGTTCAATCCGGTGCGCGCGCAGCTGGTCGCCAGCGCCGTCGACTGGCCCTGGTCCAGCACCCGCGCCCATGTGGCCGGCCAGGCCGACGGCCTGGTCGAGGTCGCCGCGGTTCTCGAGCTGACGGGCGACTTTGCCGAGTTCCTGGGCGAGGCCCCCGACCCCGAGCCGGTGGCCAGCCTGCGCCGCGCCTACTCCACCGGCCGGCCGGTCGGCGCGCAGGACTGGATCGCCGCCCTGGAAGCCCAGGCCGGCCGCGTCCTGGCCCCCGCCCGGCGCGGGCCCAAACCGCGACCGGCCTAGAGCACGACAGCTTGAAGTGGAGACCGGTTCAAGCGCCCGTCGTGCTCTAAGCTTTTGATTTAGAGCTTTTTTGTCCGGTTCAAATGATTCCATTTGAACCGGAAAGGCTCTAGCCCGACAGGTCCGCTCGCCCTACTTCGGTGACAGTTTACCAAATTGCAGACGGTGGCCTTGCGGCAGCGAGGCGCTGCTGCAGTTTAGTAAACTGTCCCCGAAATATCATCCACCGAAATGTCGTGACCGTCTACGCCGTTCGAGCGTCGCCGCCACGCGCCCGCCGCCGGCCTGGCCGGTTCTTCAGCCGCGTCAGCTGCCGGCTCAGCGGCGCCGTCCGCCGCTGGATCTCGCGGCGCGACAGCCCCGCCGCCGCCGCCGTCTCGCCGATCTCCAGGATCTGCTCCATGTACCAGTCCTCCCGGTCCACACAGGCCCGGGCCACCTCGGCGGCGAAGTCCGGCCGCGTCGCCACCCAGCGGGTCAGGGTCCCCGGCGCGGGCGTCGCGCCCAGCTTGCAGAAGCTGTTGAACGAGCCACCGCAGAGGATGTGGTCTAGCAGCCGCCGCCGCAGCCCCGGCGTCAGCCTGCGCCCGGCGCGCCGCTTGCCCCGCCAGGCCGCCATCACCCGGCGCAGCATCGCATCGAACGCCGGCTGCTCGCGCCGCCACCGCCGCAGGGTCTGCGTGCAGGGCAGCTCCGGATCGGCGGCCAGCACCGCCGACAGCGGCGCCCCCTTCCACACCTCGCAATAGATCCGGTCCCCCAGCGCCGGGTCGTAGGCCCGCCGCTGCGCGCGCCCCCGCGCCGCCAGGGTGTGGTCGCGCCGCGCCCGGATCGCCGCCATGGCCTCGGCGAAGGCCGGCTCGAGCAGGCGCCAGTGCTCGAAGGTGCGCCGCGACGGCATCCCCGGCGCCCCCACCACATCGACGACCCGCGCCCCGGCCCGCACCCGCGCCAGGAACGCCGCGGCCTTCGCCTCGTCATAGGCGAACACCCGCCGCCACGCCCCCTGCCGCACCGCCGCGCTCAGCTCTTCCCGGAACCCGCCATACCGCCGCGTCCATCCCTTCACCGTATGCGGCGACGCCAGGCCGTCCCCCCCGCACGCCTGCGCCACCGTCTCTCCCGCCCGCACCCGCGCCAGCACCAGGGCCATCACGGGCGCAGGATCGCGAATGGCGCGGGGCATGGCGCACAGCCTGCCACAACCCGAGCCAAATGGGAACAAAAAACGAACAAGTCCTCTGTCCGGCCCTAGCAGGCTGTTGAAAAAGTCGACGGTGAGGGCCGATTTTCGCCCTCTCATGGCCCTTCCGCTCAAACAGGCAAAATCTCGTAGTTGAAATAATTGGGTTTTCTGAATCTCTAGGGCTGCAAACTTGCGCCTCAGGCAC
>NZ_JANXWD010000002.1 GCF_025351295.1 Phenylobacterium sp. | reverse complement strand
CCAACCACGTCTTCGCCGACTACGACGCCATCCTCGACGCCGTCTGCGACGCCTGGAACCGCCTCATCGCCGAACCAGATCGCATCCAATCCCTCGGATCACGACAATGGGCCATCTGCCGTGCAGATTAAGGGCGGTTGGTATCAGCTCCGGTCCCACGCCGCACGCAGGAGGGTCATGACCTCCGCGTCGACCTCGGCCGGCGCGGTCAGCACGATGGTGGCCTTTAGCCGCTCGGACCAGCCCTCCTTGCCGGCGGGCGCTAGCCGGCCGCTGGCGTCGGGCTCGAGCGCCCAGGCCCAACCGCACCGCGCCGCCCTTGACGGCCCGCGCGCAGGCGAAGGCGAAGGATCGCGACCAGGTCGTATAGGTCTTGCGCTGGCCGGTGATCAGGTCGGGCAAGTCGTAGACCATAGCCTTCAGCGCCTGGAAGACGGCGGCAGACTTGGCGTCCGACCACAGCGCGGCCTTGGCGGCCTGGGGATCGCGCGGATCGGCAGCCCCCCGCGCTTGCGCCCGCTCGCGCTCCACCAGCATGAAGTAGCTCTGCCCCAGGCCGTGGTGCGCCTTGAACCACGCCTGCCGCGCCTTGGGCCTGGTGTCCGGGCACTGGTCGGCGACCGTCAGCCAGTCGGCCAGCGACCGGCCCGGGGCCGTCTCCAGCCCGGCTCGCACCGAGGCCATCCACTTCTTCTGCTGTTCGGTCAGGGTATTTCGGACATGGGCGGTCGCTCGCTCGAAACCGATCCTGAACCCAAGAACGGACCGCCCCAATCTGCCCCGACACCGACGGCGTGGAAAGCCGCGCCGCGCAGGCGGTCCGCGCCTCACAGACCGACGCCAGGAAGGGAAATTGGAGCGGGCGAAGAGATTCGAACTCTCGACCCCAACCTTGGCAAGGTTGTGCTCTACCACTGAGCTACGCCCGCGCTCCGTAGGGGTTTTGGCCGCCCCAAATGCGAGAGGCGGCCTTATGGCAGAGCGTCCCGGGCTTTGCAAGCCGGCCAATCGGCCGTGGCCTCAGCGAAATTTGGGGCTCTTGAGGCGGCGCTTGTTGACGTGGCCCTGGGGGGCCGGCGCCTCGACTTCCTCGGGGAACTCGCCCTTGAAGTAGTAGCGCTGCCAGGCCTCCTTGGTGGCCTCGGGATCGCCGCGGAAGATGCGCTGGTTGAACTCGCTGCGGTGCTTTTCCCACACGGCATACTGGTGGCGCAGCTCCGGGTCGGAATCCATCTGCCGGATCACCGGCTGGATCTCGTGCAGCGTCTTGTCCTGGATCAGGGTGATGAAGCAGAAGGGCTCGCCCTTGTCGAAATGCACGCGGCCGGGTCGGGTGAACATCCAGTTCATGGTGAAGGGGAACGGCAGCCAGTCGGTCTCCACCACGCCGGCCAGGGGCTGGATGCCATCCTTGATGTGGTTGGGCGGGCCCTGGGCCAGCATCGACCAGCCGGGTGGGGTGCGGAACAGGTAGCCGGGGTGCAGGGTCAGCACCCCGTGGCTGAAGTGGCTGGTGGCCAGGCGGTGGAAGTCGGGGTTCGGATAGTCCGGCTTCAAGATCAGGTCGGTCTGCATCAACCCGCCGTTCCACTCGGCGCTGAAGGCCACCGGGCAGAGGATTTCCCAGCCGGACGAGTTGGCCATGCTGAGCGGCAGGCAGCGATAGGGGTGGCGGGCGGTGAAATTGTCCATCCAGGCGCGCTGCGGCCGGCCGGGCACGATCTCCGGCGGACGCGGCGTGGTGGGGAAACATTCCAGTTCCATGGGCGGCTGGCTCACGGGACCTCCTGGCAAACTTGCCTGCGACCCTTAAAGCCCCGTTCGCCTTCCCGTCCAGTTCAGCTATCAAGCCGCGCCATGAAGACCCGCGACGACCTGCTGGCGCTCCTGGCCGAAATCGGCGTCGCGGCGACCACCCATGAGCATCGCGCGGTGTTCACGGTCGGCGAGAGCGGCGACCTGAAGGCGGCGATCCCCGGGGCGCACACCAAGAACCTGTTCCTGAAGGACGCCAAGGACCAGCTGTGGCTGATCTCGGCGGAAGGCCACGCGGCGATCGACCTGAAGCGGCTGCGCACGGTGATCGGCTCGGCCAAGCTGTCGTTCGGCCGGGCGGAGCCGATGGCCGAGACCCTGGGCGTCACGCCGGGCTCGGTGACCGCCTTCGGCCTGATCAACGATGTGGCCCACCGGGTCCGCTTCGTGCTGGACCGCACCCTGGCGGAGGCGGAGCCGGTGAATTTCCACCCGATGACCAACGCCGCGACCACCACGGTGAGCGGCGAGGGCTTCCGGCGATTCCTGGCCGCGGTAGGTGTCGCGCCGCTGGTCGTGGATTTTGTCGCAATGAGTGTGGTCGCTGCGCGTTGAAGCCGGGCGCAGTTGCGACCATCTTGGGGGCCGGGACGTTGAGCGCCACACGACAAGGGAACTTCAGGCCATGACCCTGATCGGGGAAACCCAAGGCCAGCCGGCCACCGCCGGCCTCATCAAGGACACCACCGACGCCAGCTTCATCGCCGACGTGGTCGACGCCTCGCGCACCGTTCCGGTGATCGTCGACTTCTGGGCGACGTGGTGCGGCCCGTGCCGCCAGCTGGGACCCTCGCTGGAAAAGGCGGTGCTGGCCGCCAAGGGCGCGGTCAAGCTGGTCAAGGTCGATATCGACAAGAACCCGGCCTACGCCGAGCAACTGCGCGTGCAGTCGATCCCGGCGGTGTTCGCCTTCGTGGACGGCAAGCCGGTGGACGGCTTCATGGGCGCCCTGCCGGACAGCGAGGTGCGGGCCTTCGTCGACCGGCTGGCCAGACCGGGCGGCGGCGGCGGCGGATCGCCGGTCGAAGAGCTGCTCGGCATGGCCAAGGAGTCGCTGGAGCTTGGCGACATGGGCGGCGCCGCCCAGGCCTATGCCGAGGTCCTGCAGATCGACCCCGCGAACGTGAAGGCGATCGGCGGCATGGCGCGGCTCTACCAGCAGGCCGGCGACCTGGAGCGCGCCGCCGAGGTGCTGGAGATGGCCCAGGCCGACGCCAGGGACCCGGATATCGACAGCGTCCGCGCCGCCCTGGCCCTGGCCGCCACGGCGCCGTCCGAGACCGCCGAGTTCGAGACCCGGCTGGCCGGCGACCCGGACGACCACGAGGCCCGCGTGGAACTGGCCAAGGCGATGGCGGCGTCCGGTCGGATGCACGAGGCCGTGGACCAGCTGATCGAGAGCATCGGTCGCGACCGCGCCTGGAACGATGAGGCGGCGCGCAAGCAGCTGCTCACCATCTTCGAAGCCGCCGGGCCGATGTCCGACGTCGCCAAACAGGGCCGGCGCAAGCTCTCCGCCCTGTTGTTCAGCTGAAGCGGGGGGCTGGCATGGCGCCCTATCGCCACCTCACCGACCTGCCGCAGCTGATCCCGGTGTTCCCGCTGGACGGGGCGCTGCTGCTGCCCGGCGGCGACCTGCCGTTGCAGATCTTCGAGCCGCGCTACCTCAACATGATCGACGACGCCATGGCCGGCGACCGGATCATCGGCATGATCCAGACCCGCGGCGGCGAGCGCCTGCGGCCGCACCTGGTGGACGTGGGCTGCGCCGGGCGGATCACCAGCTATGCCGAGACCTCGGACGGCCGCTACCTGATCACGCTGACCGGCATCTGCCGCTTCGAGGCCGGCGAGGAGCTGGACCTGCGGATGCCCTATCGCCAGCTGCGGGCCAGCTACGACCGCTTCGGCGACGATCTCGACCGCGACGAGCGGGCCGAAGCCACGGCGGCTGCCCGCGCCCGGTTCGCCAAGGCCCTGAAGCGCTACCTCAACCATCGCGAGCTCGACATCGACTGGGAGACGGCCAACGACGCGCCCCTGGAGGCCCTGGTCAACAGCCTCTGCATGGGCCTGCCGTTCGAGCCGGCGGAGAAACAGGCCTTCCTGGAGGCCCCCGACCTGGCCGGCCGTTTCGACGTGCTGACCACCCTGCTGGAGATCGACGCCGCCGATCCGGATGACGAGCCGACCGCTCTGCAGTAGACGGACGCCATGACCGACCCCGCCCCCGCGTCCGCCCTCCAGTCCGACGTCGATCCGCGCCTGCTGGAGATCCTGGTCTGCCCGCTGACCCGCGGGGTCCTGACCTACGATCGCGCCCGGGCGGAGCTGGTCAGCAAGTCCGCCCGCCTCGCCTACCCGATCCGCGACGGCGTCCCGATCATGCTGCCAGAAGAGGCGCGGGAACTGGGCGAAGGGGAGTAGCTGGGCGCGCGCAAGTTGCTCCCCCAACGGGGGAGCAACTTGGGACTACAGCGCGTCGCCTCGCAGCAATCGCGGCAAATCCCCGACCGCGCCGCCGGCTTCCTGCATGAAGAAGGTCCGCGCGGGGGCGATGCGGTTCACGGCCGCCATGCCGGCCCCGCGCACCAGGCGCAGCAGGGGGTTGTCGTTGGAGAACAGGCGGACGAAGGCGTCCATGCCGGCCGACAGGGTGACGGTGTCGAAGCGGCGCCAGGCGGCGTAGCGCTCTAGCACCACCTCCGAGCCGATGTCCTCGCCCAGGCGCAGTGCATCGACCAGCACCTCCGCAAGGGCGGCGGCGCCCTTCAGGCCCAGGTTCAGGCCCTGGCCGGCGATCGGGTGCACGCCGTGGGCGGCGTCGCCCAGTAGGGCCACGCGCGGCGCGACCAGCCGCTCGGCCAGCTGCAGGCTCAAGGGGTAGGTGAAGATCGGGCCCTCGAGCGTGAGCCCGCCCAGGAAGTCCCCGAACCGGCGGTCCAGGTGCGCCTGGAAGATCTCCGGCCGGGCGGTCTTCAGCGCCGCCCCGCGCACCGTGCTCTCGGTCCAGACCAGGCTGGCGCGGTTGCCGGTCAGCGGCAGGATGGCGAAGGGTCCGCCGGGCAGGAAGTGCTCATGCGCCACGCCCTGGTGCGGGCGCGCCATGCGTACGGTGGTCACCACGCCGGTCTGCGGATAGTCCCAGCCGATCGCCCCGATCCCCGCCTGCGTGCGGATCACCGAGCCGCGGCCCTCGGCGCCCACGGCCAGCGGGGCGCTCAGCACGCGGCCGTCGGCCAGGGTCACCTCCGCCGCGCGTGGCCCGAAGGTCGCTCGCGCCACCCGGGCCGGGGCCAGCACCTCGATCCCGGCGGCCTTCACGGCGGCGGCCAGGGCGGCGCGGATGTGGCGGTTCTCCAGCAGGTAGCCCAGGGGTTCGCCGTCGGAGCGGTCGGCGATCTCGGCTGAGTCGAAGCGCAGGAAGAAGGGGCTGGGCCCGCCGGTCGCCGCGCCAGGGGTCCGGCCGTCGGTCACCAGGATCTGCTCGATCCTCTGGGCGTGGGGCGCCAGGGCCTCGCCCAGCCCCAGCGCACGCCACTGGCGGAAGGCCGCGTAGGCGATCGCCGAGGCGCGTCCGTCGAACGTCGGGGCCAGCTGGTCGTCGAACACGACCGGGTCGATCAGCACCGGCCGCAGGCCGGCCCGTGACAGCGACAGGGCCAGGGTTGCGCCGGCGATCCCGGCCCCGGCGATGATGACGTCGAAGCCGTCCCCGGGCCGGCCTTTGAGGGGTCCGCTCATGGCCGCGATAGGCCATGAAACCACGCGCCGCGTCCAGCGGCGGAAGATGTCGTGCCCAAAACCTGGACCGATCCGTCCAATTTTCACTTGAAGGTAATCTGGACCGGGCCTATTTCCCGACTGTAAGCTGGACTGCGGAGTCCAACTTTCCTTTTCCTGGGGCTGGAGATTTCATGGCGGGCAGTCTCAGGGGTCGTCTCGTTCCCATCGCCGCCGGCGCGGTCGCGGTCGTGGCCGTCGGCGTGGGCGGCGCGATCTGGTGGACCGACAAGCAGAAGTTCGAGACCACCGACAACGCCTTCGTCGCCGCCGACAAGGTGACGGTCGCCCCGCTGGTGGACGGCACGGTGTCCGAGGTGCTGGTGGACGACAACGAAGCCGTGCGGCCCGGCCAGCTGCTGATCCGCATCGACCCCGCCAGCCTCAAGGCCCGCCTGGCCCAGGCCGACGCCAACGCCAAGGCCCTGCAGGCCGGGGTCTCGGCCGTCGACGACAAGGCCAGGCTCGAGCAGGCGATGATCGCCCAGAAGGCGGCTTCAGTGGACGCCGCCGACGCCCAGGCCAAGTGGGCCGCCTCGGAAATGGTCCGCTACGGGTCGCTGGCCCAGTCCGGCTGGGTCTCGCCACAGCGGGCCGCCACCGCCAGGACCGCCCAGGACGAAGCCGTCGCCGGCGTCGCCCAGGCCCGCGCCACCCTGGAGGCCGAGCGCCGCACCGCCCAGTCGCTGGGCACGGCCCGCGACCAGAGCCTGGCGCAGGCCGCCGCCGCCCGCGCCGCCGCCGACATGACCCGCATCGACCTATCCCGCACCGAGGTGCGCGCGCCGGTGGCCGGCGTGGTCGGGGCCCGCGCGGTGCGGGTCGGCCAGTACGTGCGCCCCGGTGGCATGCTGCTGTCGATCGTGCCCCTGGCCGACGCCTATGTGGTCGCCAACTTCAAGGAGACCCAGGTGTCGCGCCTGCGGGTCGGCCAGCCGGTGGAGATCCACGCCGACGCGTTCGGCAAGGAGGTCATCAAGGGCCACGTCGACAGCTTCTCCCCGGCCACCGGCGCCGAGTTCGCCCTGATCCCCGTGGAGAACGCGGTCGGCAACTTCACCAAGATCACCCAGCGCCTGCCCGTGCGCATCGCCATCGACCGCAACCAGAAGCTGGCCGGCGCCCTGCGCCCCGGCCTGTCGCTGAAGGTCAAGGTGGACGTGACCCAGCAGACCGGCCCCAGCTTCGCCGAGTCCGGCCAGTCGCCGGCCCAGTACGCCCGCCGCGGCGTCGTCCGCTGATCCCGTGACCGACGCGGTCCTCAAGCCCGGCGCCGGCCCGCTCCGGGCGCCACCGCCAGCTTCCACCATCCTCGGCGCCGACGGCGCCTATGTAAACTGGACCAAGGTCTTCCTGGGCTTCGGCGGCATGGTCATCGGCCAGTTCATGGCCATGCTGGACATCCAGATCGTCGCCAGTTCGCTGACCCAGATCCAGTCCGGCATCGGCGCCAGCAACGACGAGATCGCCTGGGTGCAGACCATCTACCTGCTGGCCGAGGTGGTGATCATGCCGCTCACCGCCTACCTGACCAAGATGTGGGGCACGCGGGTGTTCTACGTGATCGCCTGCATCGGCTTCATCCTCACCTCGGTCGGCACCGGACTGTCCTCGTCCGTGCCCGAGATGATCGTGTTCCGGGCGCTGCAGGGGCTGTTCGCGGGGGCGATGATCCCGCCGATCTTCGCCACCGCCATGACCATCTTCCCGCCGGAGAAGCGGCTGACCGCCAATGTGGTGGTGGGCCTGATCGTCACCCTGGCGCCCACCATCGGCCCGACGCTGGGCGGCCACCTGACCGACCTGCTGAGCTGGCGCTGGCTGTTCTTCATCAACATCCCGGTGGGCGCGCTGGTGGTGTTCCTGGTCTGGCGCTACGCCGACTTCGACAAGGGGGACCCCACCCTCGGCAAGGGTATCGACTGGTGGGGCCTGGGCCTGATGACGGTGTTCCTGCTCTCCATGCAGTATGTGCTGGAGGAGGGGAACCGCGACAGTTGGTTCGAGGATACGGCCATCCTCTGGCTGACCGTTACCGCGGCGGTTACCGGCGTCGCCTTCATCTGGCGCCAGCTCGCCTACTGGCAGCCGATCGTCTCGCTCAGACCGTTCGCCGACCGCAACTTCTCGCTCGGGATCGTCATGACCTTCGTGACCGGGGTCAGCCTGTTCGGCGGCACCTTCCTGATGCCGATCTTCCTCGGCCAGGTGCGCGGCTTCTCGTCCGCCGAGGTCGGGACGACCATGCTGGTGTCCGGCCTGAGCATGTTCCTCTCCGCGCCCATCGTCGGGCGCCTGGTGCGCGTGGTCGACGCGCGGCTG
Organism: Phenylobacterium sp.; assembly: GCF_025351295.1. Classification (GTDB taxonomy): domain Bacteria; phylum Pseudomonadota; class Alphaproteobacteria; order Caulobacterales; family Caulobacteraceae; genus Phenylobacterium. Next base: position 10,291 of record NZ_JANXWD010000002.1, on the reverse strand, counting down.
GCGATGATGGTGGGGTTCGGCCTGGCCGGCTGGGCGATCCAGCTGGGGGTCCGGGTGACCGACCAGTGGGGGTTCGCCGAGTTCTTCACCCTGCAGGTGGTCCGCGGGTTCGGCACCATGATCGCGATGATCGCCGCCCAGCAGATGAGCATCGCGACCCTGCCGGTGACCCTGATGAAGGACGCCTCCGGGCTGATCAACCTGATCCGCAACGTCGCCGGCGCCATCGGCCTGGCGGTGCTGACCACCATCCTCAGCCGCCAGAACGTGGTCCACTATACCGACCTCGCCAGCGCCGCGAGCATGGCCAACCCGACCACCACGGCCATGATGGAGGGCCTCAGCCAGATGATGACCGCCGGCGGCCTGGCCGATCCGGACGCCACGGCGCGCAAGGCCATGAGCCTGTTGATGCACCGCCAGGCCGCGGTGCTGAGCTTCGGCGACGCCTTCGCCGTGCTCGGGCTGGGCTGCTGGACGGCGGCGGCGCTGGCGATCTTCGCGCGTCCCGCGGCGGCCAGGGCCGGCCCCGCCGGCGGCGGAGCCCACTGATGGGACGCGTCGCCGGGCAGATCGACCTGTCCAAGACCGAGGCCATCCTCAACGCGGCCGCCGAGGTGCTGTCCGCGCGCGGTGTCTCCGCGCCGATGGAAGAGATCGCGCGGCGGGCCAACGTCTCCAAACAGACCATCTACAACCACTACGGCTCCAAGGCCGAGCTGGTGCAGGCGCTCTGCGAGCGCCGCGTCCAGGAGATGACCGCCGGCCTGGAGTCGCCGGAAGCCGCGCTCCACCCCGAGGAGGCGCTCGCCTCGTTCGGCCGCATCCTGCTGCTGGGGCTGACCCAGATGAACGGCGCGGCCTTCCTGCGGATGGCGATGACCTCGGTCACCGTGATGCCCGAGGTGGCCCGGGCCTTTTTCGAGGCGGGCCCACGCGCCAGCCGCGCGCGCCTGGCCGAGTTCCTGCGCGCCGAGACCTTGGCCGGACGGCTGTTCTGCCCCGACCCCCTGGAGGCGGCGGAGTTCTTTGGCGGCATGGTCGTGGGCTCCTACCAGACCGCCGCCCTGCTTGGGGTCGAGCGGGCCCTGGACGAGGCCAAGATCGACCGCATCGCAAAGGAGGCCGCGCGCCGCTTCCTCAGGGCGTACGCGACCTAACCCTCCGCCTCGTCTTCCGTGAAGCCCATGATGTGGAAGCCGGCGTCGACGTGGACCACCTCGCCGGTGGTGGACTTGCCGAGGTCCGACAGCAGCCACAGCGCCGCCCCCGCCACGCCCTCCATGGAGGTGTCTTCCTTCATGGCCGAGAGCGAGCGGCCCTTGGCCAGCATGCCGCGGCCGCCGCTGATGCCGGCCAGCGACAGGGTCTTCATGGCGCCGGGCGACAGCGCGTTCACCCGGATGCCCCTGGGGCCCAGGTCGCGAGCGGCGTAGCGGACGGACGCCTCCAGGGCGGCCTTGGCCACGCCCATGGTGTTGTAGTTCGGGATCGCGCGCTCCGAGCCCATGTAGGTCAGCGTCAGGATCGAGCCGCCGGTCTCCGGCATCAACTCGGCGGCGCGGCGCGCGCAGTCCACGAAGCTGAAGGCCGAGATGTTCATGGCCCGCAGGAAGCCCTCGCGGGTGGTGTTCTCGACGAACGAGCCCTTCAGCTCGTCCTTGTTGGCGAAGGCGATGGCGTGGACGAAGAAGTCGATCTGGCCGAACGCCTGGGCGACCACGCCGAACGCGGCGTCCATGGCCGCGTCATCGGTGACGTCGACCGGCGCCAGCACCTTGACGCCGAGGCTGGCCGCCAGCGGCTCCACCCGCCGCTCCATGCCCGGCAGATGCAGGAAGGCCAGCTCCGCGCCCTGGGCGGCCAGCTGGCTGGCGATGCCCCAGGCGATCGACTGGTGGTTGGCCACGCCGGTGACGACGCCGCGCTTGCCCCGCATCAGGCTCCCGGTCGGCATCTGGTAGTCGTCGGCCACGTGTCGCTCTCCCTCATTCGTTGGGCGGTTTGTGGACGATCCATCCCGAAGTGTCATCCCGGTTTCGCGGCCCGCGAAGACCGGGACCCACGACCGGTCGCGGCGGCAGGACGGCCGCGAAATGCCGAGCTTGAGGGTGGGTCCCGGTCGTCGGCTTCGCCGAAACCGGGATGACATCCGCTGTCGGGTCTCAGGCCCGGGTCATCACCAGGCAGCCGTTGGTGCCGCCGAAGCCGAAGCTGTTGCTCATCACCGTCTCCAGCGTGGTCTCCTGGCGCTTGCGCACGATCGGCAGGTCGGCGAAGGCGGGGTCGAGGTTTTCGATGTTGGCGCTCTCGGCGACGAAGCCGTTGTTCAGCATCAGCAGCGAATAGATCGCCTCCTGGGCCCCGGCCGCGCCCAGGCTGTGGCCGGTCAGCGACTTGGTGGACGAGATCAGCGGCGCCTTGGCGCCGAACACGGCGCGAACCGCCTCCATCTCCTTGAGGTCGCCCACCGGCGTGCCGGTGCCGTGCGGGTTCAGGTAGTCGATGGTGCGGCCGTCGGAATTGGCCAGGCGCATGCAGCGCGCCGCGCCCTCGCCCGACGGGGCGACCATGTCGAAGCCGTCGGAATTGGCGGCATAGCCCACGATCTCGCCGTAGATCTTCGCCCCGCGTGCCTTGGCGTGCTCGTATTCCTCCAGCACCACGATCCCGGCCCCGCCGGCGATCACGAAGCCGTCGCGGTCGGCGTCATAGGCGCGCGACGCGGTCTCAGGCCGGTCGTTGAACTTCGAGCTCATGGCGCCCATGGCGTCGAACAGGACACTGAGCGTCCAGTCCAGCTCCTCGGTGCCGCCGGCGAACACCACGTCCTGCTTGCCCATCGCGATCTGCTCGTAGCCGACCCCGATGCAGTGGGTGGAGGTGGCGCAGGCGGACGAGATCGAGAAGTTCAGGCCGCGGATCTTGAACCAGGTGGCGAGCGTCGCCGACGGGCCGGAGCTCATCGCCTTGGGCACCGCGAACGGGCCGACCCGCTTGGGGCCGCGGGTCCTGGCCGTCTCGGCCGCCTCGATGATCGAGCGCGTCGAGGCGCCGCCGGAGCCGACGATCAGACCGGTCTTCTCGTTGGAGACCTCGGCGCCGTCCAGGCCCGAGTCGGCGATCGCCTGCTCCATGGCGATGTGGCTGAAGCCGGTGCCCTGGGCCAGGAAGCGCGCGGCGCGGCGGTCGACCATGGATTCCCAGTCGATGCGCGGCGGGGCGTGCACCTGGCAGCGGAAGCCCAGCTCGGCGTACTCGGGCGCCGCGGTGACACCCGAGCGGGCCTCGCGCAGGGCGGCCAGCACCTCGTTGGTGTTGTTGCCGATGGATGAGACGATGCCCATCCCGGTGACGACGACGCGGCGCATGTTTCCTTCCCGGGTTCGCGACGCTCAGGGCCGCTGATAGAGGCCGACGCGAAGATCCGCCGCCTTGTAGATGGGGTTTCCGTCGGCTTCCAACACCCCGTCGCCGATGCCCATGACCAGGCGGCGGTTGATGACCCGCTTCATCTCGATCTTGTAGGTCACTTTCTTGATGTCGGGCGTCACCTCTCCGGCGAACTTCACCTCTCCGCAGCCCAGGGCGCGGCCGCGGCCCTTGCCGCCGATCCAGCCCAGGTGGAAGCCGACCAGCTGCCAAAGGGCGTCCAGGCCCAGGCTCCCGGGCATCACCGGGTCGCCTATGAAGTGGCAGTCGAAGAACCAGAGGCCGGGATGGATGTCGAACTCGGCCTCGATATAACCCTTGCCGTATTGGCCGCCGTGGTCGTCCATCTGGGTGATACGGTCGAACAGCAGCATCGGCGGCGCCGGCAGCTGGGCGTTGCCGGGACCGAACATCTCGCCGCGAGCGCAGGCCATGAGCTCTTCGAACGTATAGCTGGAGGGCCGGGTCGCGGTGTCGGTCATCGAGGCGCCTTGAGACTACGAGAGGCGTCAGGCCCTAGCACGGGCCCTGTCGCGCCCTCAATGACATTGCGGGACGTCGGCCGTACCCCAGAGCGCGCCTTCGCGCACCCACCCCGCCGCGCCGTCCGCCTTCACCTTGCACCAGCCCTTCTGGCAGCGGACCAGGGACGCCAGGGCGTGGACGCTGAGGAAGGCGGCCGGCTGCGCCCCGGGCCGGGGCGCGCGGGCCAGCGGAACCGGGCGCTGGGACATGTTGATCGCCGCGCGCCGGCCGTCGGTAACGCGCTTGTGCACCCAGGCGACCTGGCCCTCAGGATCGCAGACGCGGCGCCATTCGCTGGTCTCGGCCACCACCTGCAGCGGCAGGCCGCGGCTGCGGTAGACGAACATCAGCTTGTGATCCTCGCCCGGCCCGGCCCGGGCGTTCACCTTGGGAAACTTCAGCGTGACGTAGCGCGGCACCGGATAGCCGGAGGGCGTCACCCGCTCGGCCGCCGTGGCGCCATGGCTCGCCAGGACCGTCGCCAACCCCAGCGCGATCATCGCGGGCGCCTTGCCCCGCCGCACAATCGAGCCCCTGAGCGTCTTAATCCGCGCCTCGCCTTGGCCGTACCCGGCCGCTTTGATAAGGGTCTCTGAAATCAGCGCCGCAGCCGGCGCAGGAAACGCACCCATTTTCCCTTAGGCACATTTTCCCGTAGGCACATGGCCGCCCGCAAGCCGAAAGTCATCGTCACCCGCAAACTGCCGGACTCGGTCGAGGTCCGCATGCGCGAACTGTTCGACACCGAGCTCAACGAAACCGACGAGCCGATGAGCCGCAAGGCGCTGATCGACGCCGTCGGCCGTTGCGACGTCCTGGCCTCGACGATCACCGACCGGATCGACGCCGGCCTGATCGCCAAGGCCGGCGAGAAGCTGAAGCTGATCGCCAACTTCGGGGCCGGGGTCGACCACATCGACGTGCCGGTCGCCAACGCCGCCGGGATCATCGTCACCAATACCCCCGGCGTGCTGACCGAGGACACCGCCGACCTGACCATGACCCTGATGATGGCCACCCTGCGCCGGGTGGTCGAAGGGGCCAACATGGTTCAGGCGGGCGAATTCACCGGCTGGGCGCCCACCGCCATGCTGGGCCGGCGCATCACCGGCAAGCGGCTGGGGATCATCGGCATGGGCCGGATCGGCACCGCCGTGGCGCGCCGGGCCAAGGCGTTCGGCCTGCAGATCCACTATCACAACCGCAAGCCGGTCAGCCCGCGGGTCTCCGAGGAGCTGGAGGCGACGTACTGGGACAGCCTGGACCAGATGCTGGCGCGGATGGACATCATCTCGGTCCACTCGCCGCACACCCCGGCGACCTTCCACCTGCTGTCGGGCCGGCGGCTGAAGCTGCTGCAGCCGCACGCGATCGTGATCAACACGGCCCGCGGCGGGATCATCGACGAACCGGCGCTGGCGGACCTGCTGGCCTCCGGCGCCATCGCCGGCGTCGGCCTCGACGTCTTCGAGCTGGAGCCCCGGATCAACCCCAAGCTCCTGAAGCTGCCCAACGCGGTCCTGCTGCCGCACATGGGCTCGGCCACCGTCGAGGCCCGGGTCGACATGGGCGAGAAGGTGATCATCAACATCAAGACCTGGATGGACGGCCACAAGCCCCCGGACCGGGTCCTGCCGCAGATGCTCTGAGCGCCTCCTCCGCTACGCGGGGGGAGAGGCGGGCGCGGCCCGCTCGCCCAGGTCCTGGAAGAAGCGCAGCAGATACCCGTCGGGGTCGGCGACGACGAACTGGCGGTTGCCCTTTTCCGTCGCTCCCGCGCGATACCAGCGGGTCTCAAGGGGGATCACGATCTCGCCGCCCGCCGCGATGACGCGGGCGTGCAGGCGCACGACGTCGGCGCAGGCGATCTGCAGGTTCAGGCCGCGGCCGTAGGGGCGTTCCAGCGGCGCGGTGCGGAAGCGGCGGCCCGGGCCGGCGGCCTCCTCCAGCATCAGTTCCGCGCCCTGGCGCTCCAGATAGGCGAAGCGGTCCTCCGGGCGCCGGTAGGCCACCTTGAACCCCAGCGTGCGCACATAGAAGCCGAGCGAGGCCTCCAGGTCGGTGACGTCGAGCTCGGGGACCAGCGCGGTCATCGCCCGCCGCACACCGGACAGTCCGGGTCGCCCGCCACCCGGACGGTCCGCGTCTCGGCCGCCAGGGCGTCGTAGATCAGCAGGCGGCCGGTGAGCGCCTCGCCGGCTCCGACGATCAGCTTGATCGCCTCCAGGGCCATCATCGAGCCGACCACCCCGGCCAGGGCCCCGACCACGCCGACCGCCACGCAGGTCTCTGCGTCCGGCGGGATCTCGGGCACCAGGCAGCGGTAGCAGGGCCGGCGGCCGAACACCCCCACCTGGCCGGTCCAGCGGCCGATGGCGCCGGAGACCAGCGGCTTGCCATGCTTCACGCAGGCGGCGTTGACGCAGAAGCGGGTGGCGAAGTCGTCGGTGCCGTCCAGCACCAGGTCGACGCCGTCCACCAGGTCGTCTGCGCTGGCGTCGTCGAAGGCGCCGTTGAAGCCGGCCACGAAGACGTGGGGGTTGAGCCCATGCAGCCGGTCGGCCGCGGCCTCCACCTTGGGGCGATGCAGGTCGGGCTCGGTGTAGATCACCTGCCGCTGCAGGTTGGAGCGGTCGACGACGTCGGGGTCGGCCAGGATGATCGTGCCGACGCCGGCGGCGGCCAGGTACAGCGCGGCCGGGGCGCCCAGGCCGCCGGCTCCGACGATCAGCACGCTGGCGGCCTTCAGCTTCTGCTGGCCCGGACCGCCCACCTCGCGCAGCACCAGGTGGCGGGCGTAGCGCTCGATCTCCTCATCGGTGAAACTCATTCACTTGACCCCGACGGCCGCGCCGCTCACATCGCGCCGATGTCGAATAGCTCAGCCTGCCCCGCTTGGCACGGCGCCGCGCTGGTCGCAGCGCTGTTTGCCGCGCCCGCCGCGGCGGCGTCCCATTCGACGGCGCTCGTCACCCCCGCCCCGGTGGTCGCCGCCGAGCGGGCGTTCGCGGCCGACGGGCTGGCGTTGGGCATCCAGCCCAGTTTCCTGAAGCACGCCGCGCCGCAGGGCCTCGTGCTCGACGCCGAGCCGATGCTGGCGCGCACGGTCTATGGCGCGCCGCAACCCAAGGGCCCGCCGCTGGTCTGGTGGCCGCTGTGGGCCGGGATCGCGCGCTCGGGCGACCTGGGCTTCACGTCCGGCCCCTACACCTACGACGGTAAACCCGAGGCCTATTACTTCACCGTCTGGGCCCGGCAGCCGGACGGGTCCTGGAAGTGGCTGATCGACGCCGGCCCGCCCAGCAGCCCGGCGGGCGCCGCGCCCCAGGGGTCCGACGTCGCCTACGCCCGCCTGGCGCAGCGCCAGGCCGGCTCGCCCGGCAAGGCGATGGCCCAGGTCGCCAGGGCCGAGATGGCGCTGCACGCGGCGGCGAAGACCGACGCCCACGCCGCCCTCCTGGCCGCGCTCGCCGACGACGGCCGGATCGTGGGGTCGAAGGCCGCCCCGCCCGCGACCCGCGCCGAGCTGGAAGCCGAGGTCGCCACCCGGCCGGCGGCCATCGCCTTCTCGCCCCTGGGCGGCCACGCGTCGAAGGCCGGCGACCTGGCCTGGACCTACGGTGTCGCGAGCTGGACTCGGGACGGCCAGCCCCGCCGCGGCCACTACGTCCGCATCTGGCGCGACGACAAGGCGGGCTGGCGCCTCCTGTTCGACGAACTGCTCCCCGTTGCCCTCCCTTAACGGGGAGGGAAATCAGTCGCCCCGCCTGGCCCGCCAGATCGCATCCTCCAACGCCTTGGCGAATTCGCCGCGTTCGCGGGGGCTCAGCGCCAGGGCGACGGCGGTCTGGCGGCCGGAGAGCGCCAGGCGCAGCGCGGTGACCCGGTCGTCCTCGTCGCGCTCGGTGGTCACCCGGGTGAAGGCCGTGGGGCTCTCCCAGACCAGGCGGACATAGCGCGGCGTCTCATAGGTGACCTTGATCTCGGCGGCGCTGACCTGGACCCGCTCGATCATCCGTCCGGCCCGGAAACTGGCCAGGAAAGCCACCACGATGGCCACCACGTCGATCGCCAGGAAGATCGGCACCAGGCTGGCGTGCATCTGCAGGAACACGATGGCCGAACCGACATTGGCCAGGGTGATCACCGAGATCAGCACGATGAACCCCCGCTCCGACAGCGAACGGTTGGGCTTGATCTCGGCGTCCATGTAGAGCGGCCAGGTCATCGCGCGCGACGATAGTCCGACGCGGCCGGTGCTTGAAGGGCCGTTCGCAACCCCCTATCCCAGCGCCGAACAGCGCGGCGAAGGCGAACACATGACCGACACCTGGGCCTCCGGCCGCATCGCCCTGGTGACGGGCGCCACCTCCGGCTTCGGCGAGGCGATGGCTCGGCGGCTGCTGGCGGCCGGCGCGCGGGTGATCGCCACCGGACGGCGCGCCGAGCGGCTGGTCGCCCTGGCGGGCGAACTCAACACCGACCGCCTGCTGACCCGCGAACTGGACGTGCGCGATACGGCGTCGATCGCCGCCCTGCTGCCCAGCCTGCCGGCGGAGTTCGCGGCCATCGACATCCTCTACAACAATGCCGGCCTGGCGCTGGGGCTCAGCAAGGCCCACGAGGCCGACCTCGACGACTGGGAGACGATGATCGCCACCAACGTCACCGGCCTGGTTCGGATGACGCGGGCGGTGCTGCCGGGGATGGTCGTGCGCAACCGCGGCGACGTGATGAACCTGTCGTCGGTGGCCGCCAACTACCCCTATCCCGGCGGTAATGTGTACGGCGCCACCAAGTCCTTCGTGCGCCAGTTCTCGCTGAACCTGCGCGCCGACCTGATCGGGACGAAGGTGCGGGTCACCTCCATCGAGCCCGGCATGGCCGACACGGAGTTCTCGGTGGTGCGGTTCAAGGGCGACCGGACCTCGGCCGACAAGGTCTATTCCGGCGTCCACGCCCTGAGCGCCGACGACGTCGCGATGGTCTGCGAAGGCGTCCTGAAACTGCCCGCCCACATCAACATCAACACCCTGGAGTTGATGCCGGTCCAGCAGGCCTTCGGCCCCTTCGCCGTGGACCGGGGGTAGCGCCCAACCCAACCCCCGGCGGTGGCGTTAGGGGTGAGGGGATGGGCGCGGCCCGGCTGCGTCAAAACCCGGATGACATGGAGGGGGTGGCGGGAGATGGTCCGGCACGATGGCGTCGCTGAAGAAATCCCCACCCCGCACCAAACTCAAGCCCGCCGAGCAGGCCCGCGTCGCCGAGCTGTTCGACCGGTTCGAGGCGGCGGAATCGGACCCACGCACCGAGCTGGGCTACGCCAGCCCCTATGAGTTGGTGGTGGCCGTAGCCCTTTCCGCCCAGGCCACCGACGTGTCGGTCAACAAGGCCACCGAAAGGCTCTTCAAGGTCGCCGACACGCCGCAGAAGATGCTGGCGCTGGGCGAGGCGGGGCTGAAGCCGTTCATCTCGTCGATCGGCCTCTACAACATGAAGGCGAAGAACGTGATCCGGATGGCGCAGATCCTGATCGACCAGCACGGCGGCGAGGTCCCCATGGACCGGGCGCAGTTGCAGGCCCTGCCCGGGGTCGGGCGCAAGACCGCCTCGGTGGTGCTGAACGAGCTCCGGATCGAGCCAGCCATCGCCGTCGACACCCACGTCTTTCGCGTGTCCCACCGCCTTGGCCTGTCCTGCGGCAAGACGCCGGACAAGGTGGAGGCGGACCTGATGGCCCTCGTGCCACAGCCCTACCTGACCCGGGCCCACCATTGGCTGATCTTGCACGGCCGCTATGTCTGCGTAGCGCGTCGGCCGAAGTGCGAAGAGTGCCCGGTCGCCGACCTCTGTCCTTCGCGGCATCTGTTCGTCGCCGCCTGAGGCGAACTTGCGCCGCAGAGGCCGGGACCCCATAACCCGGACCATGTCCGAGCCCGCGCCAGCAAAGCGCCTCTACATCAAGACCTACGGCTGTCAGATGAACGTCTACGACAGCGAGCGCATGGCCGATGTCCTTGCGCCGCTGGGCTATGGGATGACCGACAGCCCGGCCGACGCCGACCTGGTGGTGCTGAACACCTGCCACATCCGCGAGAAGGCCACCGAGAAGGTCTATTCCGAGCTCGGCAAGCTGCGGGACATGCGTGATGAGCGCCTGGCCGACGGCGGCTCGCGGATGACCATCGCGGTCGCCGGCTGCGTCGCCCAGGCCGAGGGCGAGGAGATCATGCGCCGCCAGCCGGCCGTGGACCTGGTGGTCGGCCCGCAGGCCTATCATCAGCTGCCCGAGCTGATCGCGCGCACCCATCGCGCGCGCGGCGAGCGGCTGGCC
>NZ_JANXWD010000166.1 GCF_025351295.1 Phenylobacterium sp. | reverse complement strand
GCCTGAGGCGCAAGTTTGCAGCCCTAGAGATTCAGAAAACCCAATTATTTCAACTACGAGATTTTGCCTGTTTGAGCGGAAGGGCCATGAGAGGGCGAAAATCGGCCCTCACCGTCGACTTTTTCAACAGCCTGCTAGAGCAGGTCCTCGGCCAGGATGGACATGTTGAAGACGTACGACCCGTCGCCGTCCTCGTCCTCGAACACCACGCCGATGAACTCCTCGCCGACATAGACCTCGGCGGAATCCTTCTGCTTGGGTCGGGGCACCAGGGCGATCCGCGCATTGGCGAACGTCCCGCGCAGATGCCCTTCGATCTTGCGGATAGCTCTCTCGTCCACACCACGCTCCTTGAGGGCAAATCGCCGGCGCGGAACCTAACGGTTCGCGCCGGGCGGGGAAACCTCAGATGACGTAGTCGTACACAGCATCGGCCAGGGTGTGGTCCATGCTCTTGGCCGGCTCCTCGCAGGTGGGGCAGTTGACCAGCCGCGCCGGCACGCCGGCGGCCGTGCACCCGGCCGGCACTTCCTTCAGCACCACCGAGCCGGAGGCGATCTTGGCGTAGTCGCCGATGCGGATATTGCCCAGCACCTTGGCGCCCGCGCCCAGCAGCACGCCCTTGCCCACCTTGGGGTGGCGGTCGCCGCGCTCGGCGCCGGTGCCGCCCAGGGTGACGCCCTGCAGCATGGAGACGTCGTCGCCGATCACCGCGGTCTCGCCGATCACGATGCCGGTGCCGTGGTCGATGAACACCCCGCGCCCGATCCGGGTCGCCGGGTTGATGTCCACCTGGAACAGTTCGCTGGAGCGGCTCTGCAGATAGAAGGCCAGGGTCTCGCGGCCTTCGCTCCACAGCCAGTGCGCCACCCGGTGGGTCTGCAACGCCAGGAAGCCCTTGAAGAACAGGAACGGCTGGACATAGCCCTTGCAGGCCGGGTCACGCTCGAACACCGCCTTCAGGTCGTACTCGGCCTTCTCGACGATCGACGGGTCGCGCTCGTAGGATTCCTCGATGGTGTCGCGCAGGCTCATGCCGCGCAGCTCCTGGTCGCCCAGCTTGCGCGCCAGCTGGTAGCTCAGCGCATCGCCCAAGCTGTCGTGGTTGAGGATCACCGCAGCCAACAGGCTGGCGAGCGCCGACTCGTCGCGGGCCGAAGCCTCGGCCTCGTTGCGCAGAGCGGCCCAAACGGGCGGCGGCAGGCTGGTGTCGACCACCTCAAGGCGCTGGCTCATCAGTTCCTCCCGGCCCATAGGGGCGTTCTCCTACCCTATCATCGCAAGCGCGAGCGCCGGCGGCAACGTTCCCTGCTGGGCCATATGGTGAGCCTTCAGCAGCATCGCCACTGTCAGCACGTCTTCCAGGTGTCCGGCCATCGCCGCGTCGAACGCCTCGCGGAATGGAACCCGCACGATTTCCAGCGCCTCGGTGTCGTCGGCGTGGTGCAGGTCGCGGGCCGGCGACAGGCCCAGCGCCAGATAGCCGATCGCCCGCTCGTCGCTCACCGAATTGGACAGCTGCGCCCGCAGCATCTCGCGCCAGTCCGCCGCCTCCAGGCCGGTCTCCTCGGCCAATTCGCGCCGCGCGCTCTCCAGCGGATCGGCCTCCAGTGGCCCGCCGCCCTCAGGAATCTCCCAGCTGTACTCAGCCAGCGGGAACCGGTGCTGGCCGACCAGCACCGTCGTCCCGTCGTCGAACAGCGGCAGGATCGCCACCGCATAGTTCTTGTGGCCGACCAGCCCATAGGTCGCCGCAGCCCCGGTCGGCGCGGTCGCGGCGAACTCCGTCACCCGGATCCACGGATTGTCGTAGACGACCTTCGCGGGGCCTCTGAACCAAGGCTTCCCTTGCGACCGCAGCCAGGCCGGCTTGCCGCTCACCGGATCACCAAGCCAGGACCTGAAGGCCTGCGATGTCCTTCACGTCGTCGCCGTTCAGCGTGACCAGGGTCGCGTCCAGATCCAGAGCATGCGCGGCAATGACGCGATCGACGACTTTCCGACGCGAATACCCCGCCGACTCAACGATCGTGCGATATCGCTCAACAACGGTTACGTCCAAGGGCAGCGTCTCGAACGCCGTTAGGATCTGGTCAAGGCGCGCGCGCCTCAGCACCCGTCGGACCGGATCGCTTCTGTCGACCCCGCCTTCGAGCGCGATACGTGTCAGAAGCGAGAGGCAGATGGGTCCGTCGAGGGCTTCCAGCCGCTTGCGAACGTCCGGGTCACCGTCCCTGAGGGCGACCGCCGCGCTCGTATCGAGCAGAAAGATCAAGAGGTCAAAGGCCTGGACGGTCGGGCCAGAAATCGTCGCGCTTCTGGATTTCATCCGGAGCCGGCAATTCATCCAGCTTCTTCAGCATCTCCTGGACCGACGGCCGCGTTGGCCGGATCGTCAGGACGTCGCCCGTTCGCACGATCGTCACTTCCATGTCGCGACCGAAGGCGACGTCCTTGGGCAGGCGGACGGCCTCGCTGTTGCCACTGCGAAAGATGCGACTGGTGACCATGGGCATAGCGGACTCGAAGGCGTGATGACGCGTATATACACCATCCGCGTTTGGTTTTCAAGCCTGCGGCCGCTACACGCCACCTCGTGACCCCCTCCCTGCCGCCCGCCCCCGCCTTCGGCGCCGCCCTGCCCGTCGCTTCTTCGCCCGAGGTGCTGAAGTTCCTCGCCTTGCGACGTTCCGCATCGGCGGTGACGCTGACCGAGCCCGCGCCCGACGCCGGCCAGCTCCACGACCTCCTGCGCCTGGCCGCCCGCGTCCCGGACCACGGCAAGCTAGCGCCCTGGCGGTTCATCGTCCTGGAGGGCGCCGGCAAGGCCGCGTTTGCCGCGCGGCTGGAGGGGCTCTCACAGGACCGCGGCGACCCCACCCTGGCCGCCAAGCTGGCCAAGCTGAAGATCCCGCCCCTGGCCGTGGTGGTGGTGTCCTCACCCAAACCGGCCAGCATCCCGGAATGGGAACAGCTGCTGTCCGCCGGCGTGGTCTGCACCAACCTGCTCTACGCCGCCCAGGCCATGGGCTTCGGCGCCAACTGGATCACCGACTGGTACAGCTACGACGCCGACGCCGTCGCCATCCTGGGCCTGCAGGCCGGCGAGCGGGTCGCCGGCTTCGTCCTCATCGGCACGCCCCGCGAGCCGCCCCTCGAACGCGAACGGCCGGCGGTGGCGGGGTTGGTTACGTACTGGCCAGGGTGAGCCGCCGCCTTACAGCGCGCCGACCACCCGCGCCTTGATGGCCTCGTATTCCGCGTCGGTGATCAGCCCCTGCTGCAGCATGGCGCGGGCGCGGGCGAGGCGCTCGACCGGATCGTCCGCAGCCGATGCGCCGGCGAGCCTTGGCGCATCCGGGCCGCTGGCGTGGCTCACCTCGCCGCCCACGGCCTGCGGATAGACGCCGGTGGCGATCTGGACGCCGCCGGCCTGGGCGCGCATCTCCTCCATGGTGCGGACGCGGCGCTTCTCGCGCCAGGCCAGCTCCTGGGCCTGGCTCTCCCGGTAGAGCGCCTGGGCCGCCTCGATGGTCAGGCCCGACGCGCGCAGCGTCTCGACCGCGCCGTCGCCGGCGGCGGTGTCGGAGAGGTTGGTGTTGAACGTCAGGGTGACGCGGGCGGAGAACATGCCGACGGTGATCTCGACATCCTTGAGATCCTGCCAGCGGACATCGACGGGCTGATATCCGCCTAGCAGCGGGCGGGTCATGAAGATGAACCGTGTCGTGGTGGCCGCCGCGACGTCGCGGCGATGCAGCAACGCATAGACCCGGTGCTGCAGCGCGTGGGCGACCAGCGCCTCGCCGGGCACAAGCAAGGTCTGCAGCTGCGCTCGGGGTCCGCTGCCGACCGGCGGCGGCGATAGCAAGGGTGGCTGGGTTTCGGTCATCGGCTGGGTCCCCAATGACGCCAAGCTAGCGATCCGCACCGCAAGAGCAACGGATTGAGCCCGCGCCCCAGGACCAGAGAAACGACGGCCGCACGACGCGTCGCGCCACCCGGCCTGAGGTGACACGCCCGAGGAGATAATGGACAAGGTCAGCTATAGGCTAGCGCCTCAGTTTTGGGAAGCCTGAGCAGGCATCCACCGGTCGCCTTGAGGTCGTTTCGTTGCTCTCGAAGTCGGGCTTGACGCAACGGGTCAGGCCGTCTGCTGGGTCGCCCGGGTGTTTGCTTGGGCGCCTTTGGTCGTCGGCCCTCGGAGACTGCGGACGGTCTCAATCGTGCGGGTCGGTCTGCTCAACCGCGACCGCGGTAGGGCGCCACTCCCTGGTCGGGCAGCCACAGGCCCTCAGGGGCCGGGCCACTCTGCCAGAAGACGTCGATCGGGATCCCGCCGCGCGGGTACCAGTACCCGCCGATCCGCAGCCACTGGGGCGCGATCTCCGCCACCAGCCGCCGGCCGATCGCCACGGTGCAGTCCTCGTGGAAGGCCCCGTGGTTGCGGAACGCGCCCAGGTAGAGCTTCAGCGACTTGGACTCCACCAGCCAGCCGGCCGGGACGTAGTCGATCACCAGATGGGCGAAGTCCGGCTGGCCGGTCACCGGGCACAGCGAGGTGAATTCCGGCGCGGTCAGGCGCACCAGATAGGCCGCGTCCGGGTGCGGATTGGGCACGCGCTCCAGCACCGCCGCCTCGGGGCTCTCGAACCCCCGCGCCTCGCGGCCGAGTTGCGTGAGTTGGGTCTCTTCCATGCGGGCGGCTTTAGACGCTACTACGGCCGCCAACAACAAGCGGGAGGCGTCCAATGGCCGGTCAGTATGAGGACTTCGTGGTGGTGGTGACCGGAGCGTCGACCGGCCTGGGCCGCGCCGTGGCGGTCGAGGTGGCCGCCCAGGGCGCCAAGGCGGTGGTGATCAACTATGCCCGCAGCCAGGGCGAGGCGGAGGAGACCGCCCGGCTCTGCCAGGCGCACGGCGCCGAGACCGTGCTGGTCCAGGGCGACGTGTCCAAGGACGCCGACTGCCGCGCCATCGCCGCCGCCGCGGCGCCGTTCGGCCGGATCGACGCCCTGTTCAACAACGCCGGCACCACCAAGTTCGCCGGCCACGCCGACCTGGAGGCGGTCTCCGCCGAGGACTTCCTGGAACTCTATGGCGTCAACGTCATCGGCGCCTTCCAGGCGACGCGGGCCTGCCGAGCACTGCTGGAGGCCGGGCCACGGCCGGGGGCGGTGGTCAACACCAGTTCGATCGCCGGGGTCGCCGGCATCGGCTCGTCGGTGCCCTACGCCGCCTCCAAGGGCGCGCTCAACACCATGACCATATCGCTGGCCCGCGCCCTGGCGCCCAGGATCCGGGTCAACGCCATCTGCCCGGGGTTCATCGACACCGGCTGGTTCGGCAAGGGCCTGGGCGAGGCGGCCGCGGACCGGATCCGCGCCGGCGCCGCAACCAGCAGCCCGCTGAAGGTCGCCTCGACGCCGCAGGACATCGCCGTGGCCGCGGTCTTCCTGGCCTCGCCGGCGTCGCGCCACGTGACCGGCGAGACCCTGATGGTCGATGCCGGATCGCACCTGGGATTCGCCCCGCTGGTCGCCCGCTAGGCGGCCTGCGACCTCCGCCCGTGGCGCCCAATCGGTTGGCGCCGCCGGGCTCCCCCGCTCAATAATTCAGCAACCGTCACGGAGGACCGGTCCCCAAGGCGCCGTGCGTTGATCGGGAAGGCTGCTCCGCAACCATACCCGCGCACGCCCTGCCCCGCGGTTCGCGACCGTGGGATCAAGGGCCGAGGAACGAGGGGATAACAAAATGCACTTTCTCAAGACGATGTGCCTCGCCGGTACAGCGGCGATCGGACTAGGCCTTGCGGCCGCGCCGGTCGCACAGGCCGATCCGCTGGCGTCGCCGTCGATGACCGCGCCGCTGTCGGCGAACGCCACACCGTTCAGCTATGACGTCGGCAGCTTCGGCAAGATCTATGTGTCGGGCCAGCTCACCGGCCTGGGCTATGAACAGCGCCACCCGGTGATCGGCGACAAGAAGAGCCGCGCCGACCTGAGCAACGCCCAGATCGAGATCCAGAAGACCGACGGGGTCTTCCAGTTCTACGTCCAGGCGG
The DNA here is from genome assembly GCF_025351295.1 of Phenylobacterium sp. Taxonomy (GTDB): domain Bacteria; phylum Pseudomonadota; class Alphaproteobacteria; order Caulobacterales; family Caulobacteraceae; genus Phenylobacterium. The sequence continues at coordinate 49,478 of NZ_JANXWD010000166.1, read as the reverse complement.
GCACCTACTCCCTGCCCTCGCTCGGCACCGCCTACATCAAGCAGTCGGACACGCCGGACCTGACCTATCACTACGTGCCGACCGCCTATGTGAAGATCGTGCCCAGCGCCAACTTCAACATCGAGGGCGGCATCATTCCCACCCTGATCGGCGCGGAATACACCTTCACCTTCCAGAACATGAACATCGCCCGGGGCCTGCTCTGGAACCAGGAGCCGGCGATCAGCCGCGGCGTGCAGGCGAACATCACCAAGGGGCCCATCGCCGCGTCGTTCGCCCTGACCGACGGCTACTATTCCAGCCACTACGCCACGGGTTCGACCCTGATCACCTATACGATCAGCAAGACCGACACCGTCGCCTTCGCCGGCTCGGTGCCGTTCAGCAAGACCACCAAGTCGCGCTTCGCGACCCCGGTCACCCTGAACAACGGCGACATCTTCAACCTGTTCTGGACCCACACCGAGGGCGCCTGGATGGTTGAGCCCTACCTGCAGTACGGCCACGTGCCGAGCTACAGCAAGGCGGGTATCCTGACCTCCGGCAGCACCTACGGCGCCGCGGTGCTGGGCAAGTACACCTTCAACGACACCTTCAGCCTGGCGGCCCGCGCCGAATACGAAGGCTCGTCCGGCGGCACGAGCCTGCTCTACGGACAAAAGAGCAAGGCCTATTCGCTGACCCTCACCCCGACCTGGCAGCTGAAGACCTTCTTCGTCCGCGGAGAGTTCTCCTACACCGGGCTGACCAAAATCGCGCCCGGATCGGGCTTCGGCTCGGCCGGGACGCAGAAGAAGCAGACCCGCGCCATGATCGAAACCGGCGTCCTGTTCTGATCCTGCGGCCAAGGGCTCCCGCGCGGGCGAGCGCGGGGGTTCAGGGCCACGCCACTGAGCCTCGGGCCGGCGCCACCGTGCGCCGGCCTGTTGCTGTCCGGGGGCCGCGAGAACGCTTGCGCGTCGGGCGGTTAACCCGGACCTATCGTCTTTTACGCCAAGGTGACGCTCTACTCCCGACTGGGAGACGTCAGAGGGGATATTCCATGAGGATGCTCAAGCTTGCGCTGGCGGCCACGATCGGCGCGCTAGGCCTCGCCGGGGCCGCGCGGGCGGAGGAAACGAAGCCGTTCGCGGTCGCGTTCAACATCGGCGCGAACACCGACTACGTGTTCCGCGGCGTCAGCCAGACGAATGAGGACCCGTCGGTGTTCGGCGGCGTCGACGCGAGCATCGGCGGGCTGGGCTATGCCGGCGTCTGGCTGTCGAACGTCGATTTCGGCAACGGCACGGACGCCGAGTTCGACCTCTATGCCGGGATCAAGCCGACGCTGGGTCCGGTCAGCTTCGATGTGGGCGTGCTCTACTACGGCTACGTCGGCTCACCGAGCGGGTCGCACCAGGGCTATTTCGAAGCCAAGCTGCTGGCCTCCATGCCGCTGGGCCCGGCGACCGTGGGCGCGGCCTTCTTCTATTCGCCGGAGTTCTTCGGCAAGACCGGCGACGCCACCTACTACGAGTTGAACGGCGCGCTGCCGCTGGGCGGCAGCAAGTTCACGCTGTCGGGCGCGGTGGGCTATCAGCAGGTCAAGGGGCCGGCCGACTTCACCAACTGGAACCTCGGCGTCGGCTACGCGCTCAGCGATCACATCGGCCTCGATGTGCGCTACTTTGACACCGACGAGCACAACTTCGGCAGCATCTACGACAGTCGCGCGGTGGCCGGTATCAAGGTCACCTGGTGAAAATCCAGCATTAGTCTGGCTTTACCAGGAGAGCCGTCGCGGTCATGGGGCGGCTTTTCCATTGCGCGGTAGAGCGCATCTTCCTAGGTTCGGCCGCGCTCGCCGAACGTCAACTGACTATGTACGGGGCGCTTTTCCGCGGAACGACTCCGCCGGTCTAAGTTTTACTGGCCGCAGGATCGCCGCGGCCTATGGTTGGGAATCAGGACTTGAGCGGAGTGCGTCGTATGGAGCGGATGGCCGTTCGGGCCCAGACCGTGGTCTTCGACGTTCTCCTGGCCGCCGTGGCGTTCGCGCTGGCCTTCTTCGTCGCCCCCACCCAGCCCGAGCTGGGTTTCGGCGAGGCCGGCGCGCTCAATTTCGTGCAACTCGCCTCGCTCTACGCCGCCATCGCCGGCGTCTTCATGCTGATCTTCCGGCGGGAACTGTCGCCCTGGCGCTATGTCTCCATCCCCGACGCCCTGGTGCTGGCGCGGTGCGCGGTGCTCACGGTCGGGGTCTTCCTGCTGGCGGTGTTCGTGCTGGACCGGGCCAAGGGCCTGCCGCGCTCCACCCTGGTGATGGCGCCGCTGTTCCAGATGGTGGCCTGCATGGGCGTGCGGATCATGCGCCGCGCCCTGCACGAGCATGCCCTGGAGAGCTTCTCGCCGCTCAAGGCGCTCGGCGACCGGGTCACCCAGGCGCCGTCCCTGCTGCTGATCGGCCCGCCGTCCCTGGCCGACACCTATCTGCGCGACGTCGCCCGCAGCCATGACCGCAGCTATACCCCGGTCGGCATCGTCGGCACCGAGCGCCGCGACGTCGGCCAGCAGGTGCGCGGCGTCTGCATCATCGACGCCATCGACCGCCTGGACGAGGCGCTAGCGGACCTGCGCCGCTGGAACCGCTATCCGCGCGCCATCCTGTTCCTGGAGGAGCCCGGCAAGCTGAAGGGCCTGACCGCGGACCTGCTGGGCCAGCTCAAGAACGACGGCATCCGCCTGCTGCGCCTGCCCTCCATCGTCGAGCTCCCGCAGCACGACGGCCTGACCCTGATGCCGATGCGCGACATCAACATCGAGGAGCTGCTGGCCCGCGAGCCGATCGAGCTGGACCGCGGCGCCGTGGGCCGGCTGATCCAGGGCCGCCGGGTGCTGATCACCGGGGCGGGCGGCTCCATCGGCGCCGAGCTCTGCCGCCAGGTCGCCGCCTTCAACTGCGGCCAGCTGATCCTCCTCGACTATTCCGAGACCGCCCTGTTCGAGATCGAGCGCGAGATGCGCGAGCGCTTCCCGCACATCGGCCTCAAGGCCGTGCTGTGCGACGTGCGCAACGTCCAGCGCATCACCGCCGCCTTTGTCCGCGAGCGGCCCGACCTGGTCTTCCACGCCGCGGCGCTGAAGCATGTGTCCATGGTCGAGCGCCACCCGACCGAGGGCGTGCTGACCAACGTCATCGGCACCTGGAACGTGGCCGAGGCCTCCAAGGCCTGCGGCGCGGTGCAGATGGTGCTGATCTCCACCGACAAGGCCGTCGATCCCACCAACGTCATGGGCGCCACCAAGCGCATGGCCGAGGCGGTGATCCAGGCCCAACAGACCACCAACGACAACGGCACCCGCTTCTCCGCCGTGCGGTTCGGCAACGTCCTGGGCTCGTCCGGATCGGTGGTGCCGATCTTCAAGTCACAGATCGAGCGCGGCGGGCCGGTGACGGTGACCCATCCGGAGATGACCCGGTTCTTCATGACCATTCCGGAGGCCGCGCAGCTGGTGCTGCACGCCACCGCCACCTGTCATGAGGACGACCGCAAGGATTCGCGCCTGTTCCTGCTGGAGATGGGCGAGCCGGTCAGCATCATGGACCTGGCCCGCCAGATGATCGCGCTGAGCGGCGGCACGCCCGGCCGCGACATCGAGATCGAGATCACCGGCCTGCGCCCCGGCGAGAAACTGACCGAGGCCCTGCTGGACGAGACCGAGAGCTCGCTGCCCTGTGCGCCGAAGGTGCTGGAGGTGATCTCCAACTCCGCGCTGCGCGTCACCCCGGGCCATCTGTCGGACCTCGCCGCCATCGTCGAGACCGGCGAGGTCGAGGATGTCCGCCGCGCCCTGTTCGACCTGGTCGCCCAGGTCCGCGGCGAGAAGCCCGGCGCGGCGCCGACCTTGCGGGTCATCGCGGGCGGGTGAGGCCGCCGCACGCCTTCCTCTCCCGTAAACGGGAAAGGAGCAGCGTCCCTTACTCCGCCGCCACGACCCGTTCGTCGTCGGCGTCCGCCTGTTCCAGCCGCGCCACCAGGGCCCGGTATTCGTCCCAGAGCGCCTCCGGCAGGTGGTCGCCGAAGCCCTCGTAGAACTCGGGGATCAGGGCGGCTTCCTGGGTCCAGATGGCCGGATCGACGGTCAACAGCAGGTTCAGCGCGGGCTCGCCCAGGTCCAGGCCGGAGGTGTCCAGGCTGGCGCGGGTGGGCACCCGGCCGATCGGGGTGTCGATGGCCTCGGCCTTGCCGTCCAGGCGCTCGAAGATCCACTTCAGGACGCGGCTGTTCTCGCCGTATCCCGGCCAGACGAACTTGCCGCGCTCGTCCTTGCGGAACCAGTTCACGAAGTAGATACGCGGCAGCTTGGCGCCGACCGTCTCGCCCATCTTCAGCCAGTGGCCGAAATAGTCGCCCATGTTGTAGCCGCAGAACGGCAGCATGGCGAAGGGGTCGCGCCGCAGGGTCCCGATGGCGTTCTCGGCCGCCGCGGTGCCTTCCGACGCCACGTTGGAGGCCATGAACACGCCGTGCGCCCAGGTGCGGGCCTCGGTCACCAGCGGCACCGCCGAGGCGCGGCGGCCGCCGAACAGGATCGCCGAGATCGGCACGCCGGCCGGGTCTTCCCATTCCGGCGCGATCACCGGGGTCTGCGCGGCCGGGACGGTAAAGCGCGCGTTCGGGTGCGCGGCGGGGCTGTCCGAGCCCCGCGTCCACGGCTGGCCGCGCCAGTCGGTGAGCCGTTCCGGGGCTTCCGGCGTCAGGCCTTCCCACCAGACGTCACCGTCCTCGGTGAGCGCCACATTGGTGAAGATCGAATTGCCCCACAGCGCCTCGATGGCGTTCTTGTTGGTCTCGATCCCGGTTCCCGGCGCCACGCCGAAGAACCCGGCCTCGGGGTTGATCGCATAGAGCCGGCCGTCCTGGCCGAAGCGCATCCAGCAGATGTCGTCGCCGATAGTCTCGGCCTTCCAGCCCTTCAGGGTCGGCTGCAGCATGGCCATGTTGGTCTTGCCGCAGGCGCTGGGGAAGGCGGCGGCCACGAACTTCGCCTCGCCGGCCGGCGAGGTCAGCTTGAGGATCAGCATGTGCTCGGCGAACCAGCCCTCGTCGCGGGCCATGACCGAGGCGATCCTCAGCGCGAAGCACTTCTTGCCCAGCAGGGCGTTGCCGCCATAGCCGGAGCCGTAGGACCAGATCTCCCGGCTCTCCGGGAAGTGGACGATGTACTTGATCTCGTTGCAGGGCCAGGCGACGTCCTTGACGCCGGCGACCAGCGGCATGCCCACCGAATGCACCGCCGGCACGAAGAAACCGTCGTCGCCCAGCAGGTCCAGGGCAGCCTGACCCATGCGGGTCATGATCTTCATGGACACGGCCACATAGGCGCTGTCGGTGATCTCGACGCCGATCTGGCTGATCTTCGAGCCCAGCGGGCCCATGCAGAACGGCACGACGTACATTGTCCGCCCGCGCATCACGCCGCGGAACAGGTCCGTCAGGTCGGCGCGCATCTCGTTGGGATCGAGCCAGTTGTTGGTCGGGCCGGCGTCCTCGGGCTTCTCCGAGCAGATGAAGGTGCGGCTCTCGACCCGGGCGACGTCGCGCGGATCGGAGGCGGCGTAGAACGAGTTCGGGCGCTTCTCAGGGTTGAGCTGCGTCAGAGTGCCGGCCGCGACCAGGTCGCCGGTCAGGCGGGTCCATTCGGCCTCCGATCCATCGCACCAGACGATGCGGTCCGGCTGGGCCAGGTCGGCGATCTCACGCACCCACTCGACGAGCTTGGCGTGTTTCGTCGGCACGGGCTCCAGTCCCGGGGCGGTCCTTAGGCTCATAAACAACGACTCCCTGGGCCCAAAACGGCACACCGGCGTCCCGGCGTACCCTCTGCACCGTGAACAATCTCATAGATGCTGCAGAGCCGTCTGCATACCGCAGGCCAGCACAGGCGGCATCGAGTGGCCGTGAACGCCGGCTTCGCCTGGAAATACAGTCCGGCTGGGCCCGTCGCGGGCGCCGCGCGCGGGCGTGCGCAGTCTTGACCAGGGCCAGCCGAATGCGAATCGCTGTGACCGGAATGGACGTGCGGGCCGCTCCCCGCGACCCGCACGCCAGGACGCCTCCCCACGAAACGGCTGCCAAACCGGGCGCCGTCAACCTTGGACGTCGAAGCCTAGACGCCGCCAGGCCGTCTCGCCCCCCGCCCCGACATCGGGGAAGTTGGCGCGGCCGCCGGAATGGGGCATTTGTGCGTCAGGTTCCACGGTCACCCCGCCCCATGCCGAGCCATCGCCCGCGCCGCCTCGTGATCGGAGCTCCCGCCAGGGAGACCACGGGCGTGGCCGCGTGAGCGCCATGGCCGACCTCGGCGCGCCGCCCGGGCCGACCGACCCGCTGCTCGAGATCTATCTTGAGCGGCGGCCGAACCTGGTCCGCTTCTTCGCCGCGCGATGCGGTTCGCTGACCCTGGCCGAGGACTTGGCGCAGGAGCTCTACGTCAAGCTCGCCACCCGCGATCCGGCCGTAACGGCCGAGAACCCCGTCGCCCTGATCTATCGCGTCGCCACCAATGTCATGCTGGACCGGGCCCGGGGCGAGGCCCGCGCCGGCGCCCGCGACGCCGCCTGGCGACGCACCGCCCACGCCTCGGTCGGCGAGGAGGACGTCGCCGAGGAGGCGCCGGCCGACGAGGCGGTGTCTTCGCGCCAGCGCCTGCGCCAGCTGGTCGAGGCCGCCGCCGACCTGCCGCCGCAGATGCAGCGCGCCTTTCGCCTTCACAAGCTGGAAGGCCGCAGCCACGCCGAGACCGCCCAGGTCATGGGAATCTCCGTGAAGTCGGTGGAAAAACACATCTCGGCCGCCCTCAAGACGCTCACCGCGAGGTTGGGCCGATGATCTACCAGAAATTGTATCGGGCGACCGGGGGGTTGGCCCGGTCCGTGACGTCTATCTGTTCGACGGGCTGCCGTTCGCGGCGGCTTGGGGTAGAGACATGAACAGCATTTGGCGATTTGGCGACGACGCGCGGCGTGAAGACGCCGCCGCGTGGGTCGTGCGGCTGGAAGCCGGGAGTCTCGGGGAGACCGAGGCCGTGGCGTTCGACGCTTGGCTGTCGGCCGCGCCGGACAATGCCAACGCTTTCGACGCCGCCCTCGCCGTGTCCCACATCTACGCCGCCGCGGGCGACGCGGTCACCAAAGCGCTGTCCGAGCGCCGCGCCGCGCCGGCCCCGGTCGGCCGACGGGCCTTCCTGGCCGTGGGCGCCATGGCGGCGGCCGCCGCGGTGGCCGTGGTCGTCGCGCCCGACCTCGTCTCCGCGCCGAAGGCCACGACCTATGTCACCGCCAAGGGCGAGCGGCGCACGGTCCGGCTGGCCGACGGCTCCACCCTCGACCTCAACGCCGGCACCCGGCTCTCCGTGACCCTGGCGCACGATGCGCGGCGGGTGACCCTGGACCAGGGCCAGGCGGTGTTCGACGTGGCCCATGATCAGCGCCGCCCGTTCCTGATCGCCGCCGGTGACCGCACGATCCGCGTGGTAGGGACCCAGTTCGACGTCCGCCGCCGCGCCGGCAAGCTCTCCGTCACGGTGGCCCGCGGCGCGGTCGAAGTGCGGCCATCGGAGGGCGCGACCGGCCAGGCCTACCGGCTGCATCCCGGCCAGCGCCTGGATCACATCGAGGGCGCCGCTCTCACCCAGGTGGTCGCCACCCGGGCCGAGGAGGTGCTGGGCTGGCGCTCCGGACGGCTGGTCTACCGCGAACAGCCCCTTGGCGACGTCGTGGCCGACCTCAACCAACAGTTTAGTCTTCCGATCCGGATCGACGACCCCACCCTGGCCGCCACGCCGATCTCCGGCGTCCTGATGGTCGACAACCAGGATGCGGTAATCCGCCGCCTGGCCTTGCTGGTTCCCATAAGCACGGTACGTTCCGATGCGGGCGTGGTACTCCGGCGCGCAGTCGCCTCAGGCCGCTAATGGGGACGTGGAGCCATATCCAGGCGGAGCTTGCCTCTGCGGACGTTGCTGAGCGGCGTCGCCCTCGCCTGCCTGGCGGGGCGCGCTGACGCCGCCGACGCGCGCCTGCGTCTCTCCATCCCGCCCCGGCCCTACGCCGACGCCCTGATCGACTTGGGCGTCCAGGCCAATGTCTCCATCCTGGGCACCTCCGCCTGTGGCGGGGGCGGCCGTGCAGAACTGGCCGGCGCTTTCACCCTCGACGAGGCCCTGACCCGGCTCCTGGCCGGCGCCCCCTGCCGATACCGCATCGTCGACGCTCGCACCGTGCGCATCGTGCCCTATCTGACGCTCGAGACGCCGGCCTCCGCCCAGCACGAGCCGCCACGCGCGCCGTCGCTGGTGGCCGAACTGGTCGTCACGGCCACCAAGCGCCCGGCCACCCTGGACAGCCTGCCCGCCGGCGTCAGCGCCATCTCCCGCGCGCAGATCGAAGCCACCGGCTCCGTCGACGTGGGCCAGACGGTCGGCCAGCTGGCCGGGGTGCTGACCACCAACCTCGGCCCTGGCCGCGACAAGCTGCTGATCCGCGGCCTGTCGGACGGCGCGTTCACCGGCCGGGCCCGCTCCACGGTCAGCACCTACCTCGACGACGCCCCGATCAACGACAACGCCCCCGATCCCGACCTGCGCCTGGTGGACGTGGACCGCATCGAGGTCGTGCGGGGGCCGCAGGGCGCGCTCTACGGCTCCGGCGCGGTCAGCGGCATCTATCGGATCGTCACCCGCAAGCCCGACCTCGAGCGGGCGGCGTTCGGCGGCTCGGCCGGGGTCGCCTTCACCGAGGGCGGCGACCGCAGCCAGGAGGTCGACGGCTACGCCAGCCTGCCGCTGCTGAACAACCACGCCGCGATCCGCGTGGTCGCCTATGAGGACGTTCAGGGCGGCTATCTGGACGATGCCAACCTGCGGATCACCAACGTCGACAAGACCCGCCGCGAGGGCGGCCGGCTCGCACTCCGGGTCCAGATCTCCGACAGCTGGCGGTTCGACGCCCTGGGCGCGACCCAGCATCTGCGCTCGGACGACACCCAGTACGTGACCGCCGGCGCGCGGGCCACCGGCCTCGCCGCGCCGGGCCTGGCGACCGAGGACGCCGGCGGGTTCGCCAGCGCGCCGACCGCGCGGGCCAACCGGGTGCGCGAAGCCCACAAGAACGACTTCTCCTACGCCGGCGGGACGCTGCAGGGCGATTTCGGGTGGGGCAGCATCAGCTCAGCGCTGAGCTATGTGCACCACATCTATTCCAGCCAGTACGACGCCTCGGCGGCGCTTGGCGTCTTCGCGGCGAGCCGCGCGGACCTGGGCCTCTACACGGAGTCCGCGACCGCCGACATGCTGGTGCAGGACCTCGTGGTGCGATCCTCCGGCGCGGATCGCTTCGACTGGCTGATCGGCGCCTATGGCGCGCGCACCATCGAGCGCTCGCCCTCCAGCCTGGGCATTCTGTCCGCCGGTCCGGTCGTTTCCACCGCCTACACCGAGCGACGGAAGGACCGGCTGAGCGAGCTGGCTGTCTATGGCGAAGGCTCCTACGAGTTCCCGCGAGGCTGGAGCGTCACCCTCGGGGGCCGCGTCTTCCAGAGCCACGTCCACACCACCGCCGACATCGACGTCATCCCGCCGTTCGAGCCGCGATCCTTCGACCGCGCGCGCTCCTTCAGCGGCTTCTCGCCCAAGATCTCGCTGCAGAAGGAGTTCGCCACCGGCGATCTCATCTATGCCCTGATCACCGAAGGCTATCGGCCCGGCGGCTTCAATTCGTCGGGGTTCTTCGCGATCCGCGACAACCGCGCCCTGTTCGCCGCCGACCGCCTGCGCAACTACGAGTTCGGCGCCAAGCTGAAGCGGTTCGACGGCCACCTGGCGGTGCGCGCCGCGGCCTACTACGACGACTGGACCAACATCCAGACCGACCAGTACCGGCAGTCGGGCCTCGCCTACACGGCCAACGTCGGCGACGCGCGCATCCTCGGGCTGGAGGCCGAGCTGTCGTACGAATGGGACTTCGGCCTGTCGTTGCAGTTGAACGGCCTGTTGTCGAACTCGAAGGTCCGCAACCCCAACCCGGATTTCTCGCCGGCCGGGGTCGTCGGCGCCCTGCCGGGGGTGCCCAAGAGTTCGGGCGGCCTGCTGGCCGTCTACCAGCGCCCGATCTTCAGCGGGCTGACCCTGCGCCTGGTGGGCGAGGCCAGCTATGTCGGCCACTCTGGCCTGAGCTTCGACGCCAGCCTGCCACCGCGTATGGGCCACTACCTGCGGGCCCGCCTGTCAGCCGAGGTGGCGGCCGACAACTGGCGCCTGACCGCCTACGTCACCAACCCGTTCAACGACGCCGGCGACACCTTCGCCTACGGTAACCCCTTCAGCTTCGGCCAGGTCCGCCAGGTCACCCCCCAGCGCCCGCGGACGTTCGGCGTGCGACTCGCCGCCGCATTCTGAACAAATTCTAAAAGCGGACCGGGGGGGCAGCTTCACCGGGTGGCGTCTTATCCCATGACGGACTCTTGTCGGGGTGGGAGCGGGTTCAGGTGGTCAGGCTGTCGGCCTTCGTTTGCGTGCAGAACCAGGACGCGTTGCTGTCCCAGTGCCTGCGCAAGCTTTCGTTCTGCGACGAGATCGTCGTGGTGGCCGACCGCTGCACCGATCGGTCCCAGGATATCGCGCGCCGCCACGGCGCCATCGTCATCGACGGCATCTTCCCGCTGGAGAGCCAGCGCAAGGCGGCCGGCGCCGAGGCCTGCTCGGGCGACTGGATCCTGGAGATCGACCCCGAGGACCTGGTCGACGCGGCCTTGGCCTGGGAGATCCGCGCCGTGCTGCAGATGCGCCCTGACGGCGACTGGTACGACCTGCCGATCGACAACTATGTGGGCGAGACCCTGGTCCGCGACGGCTGGGCGGGCAGCCTGAGCGCGCGGGCCGAGCCGCGGCTCTACAAGCGCGGGTTGAAGGCATGGCGGCCGGCCCGCCTGAACGCCCCCGCGGTGCTCGCCGGCCGGTCCGGCGGCGCGCTGAAGGGCGCGATCCGCCGGTCGCTGGGCCCCGACGTCGGCGGACTGATGGAGCGCCTGAACCGGCTGACCGCCCTGCGCGCCGAGGACATCGCCGACGCTGGGCGCCTGGCCAGCATCACGTCGGGCGTGGTCAACGGCATGCAAACCTTTGTGCAAGGCTATCTTGCGCGCGGCGGCTGGCGCGAGGGCCGCCTGGGCCTGCTGGTGGCGATGCTCTCGGCGCTGTTCCCGGTTTTGGCGCAGATGCGCGCCGGCGATGTGCTGCAAGCCCGCCGTGCCGCCCTCGACCCGGTCGTTCGCCCCAGCCGCCTGGGCGAGGTCGTGGGCCTCGCCCGCTAGATCGACTTAACCGGCGACGCCCGCTACGGAACGGACCGCGCATGTCCGCGCGGGTTCGCGAGGTTTCGGCGTGACGATCCTGGTCACCGGCTCCGCCGGCTTCATCGGCTTCCACCTCAGCCGCCGCCTGCTGGAGCGTGGCGAGGCGGTGGTGGGGCTCGACAACCTCAACGCCTACTACGACCCCAAGCTGAAGGCTGCCCGCCTGGCGATCCTCGAGGGGCACGAAGGCTACCGCCACGCCGAACTGGACCTGATCGACCGCGACGGCGTGGCCGCCCTCTTCGCCGAGACCCGGCCGGTGGCGGTGGTGAACCTCGCCGCCCAGGCCGGCGTCCGCTACAGCCTCGAACAACCGGCGACCTATGTGGATTCCAACGTCGTGGGCTTCCTCAACATCCTGGAGGGCTGCCGGGCCGTGCAGCCGAAGCACCTGGTTTACGCCTCGACCAGCTCAGTCTACGGCAACCACGCCAACCTGCCGTTCAGCGTCCACGACGCCGCCGTCCACCCGATCACCCTCTACGCCGCCACCAAGCTCGCCAACGAGGCCATGGCCCATTCCTACGCCCACCTGTTCGGCGTTCCGGCCACGGGGTTCCGCTTCTTCACCGTCTACGGTCCCTGGGGCCGGCCGGACATGGCGCTGTTCAAGTTCACCGACGCGATCCTGAAGGGCGAGCCGATCGACGTGTATGGCCACGGCAGAATGCAGCGCGACTTCACCTACGTGGGCGACATCGTCGATGGCCTGGTCGCCGGACTGGACCGCCCGCCGGCCGCCAACCCCGAGTGGGACGCCGTCGCCGTCGACCCGGCTACCAGCTCGGCCCCCTGGCGCGTCCTCAACCTCGGCGCCAGCCGCCGCGTGGAACTGATGCGCTACATCGAGGTGCTGGAGGAGAAGCTGGGCCGAAAGGCGACCCTCAACCTGATGCCCATGCAGCCCGGCGACGTGGCCCGCACCGAGGCCGACACCGCCGAGACCCGGGCCGTCCTCGGCTACGCGCCGAAGACCACCATCGAGGAGGGCGTCGGCCACTTCGTGGACTGGTATCAGGAGTATTACGGGGTCTAGGCTGGCTGCTCGATCGACTTGGACGGCTGCGAGAACCACACCGGTCCGCCCTCGGTCATGTGGAAGCAGTCCTCCAGCCGCACGCCGAACTCGCCCGGGATGTAGATACCCGGCTCGTCGGAGAAGCACATGCCGGGCGCCAGCCTGGTCGTCTCCCCGCGCACCAGGTTGACCGGCTCGTGGCCATCCAGCCCGATACCGTGGCCGGTGCGGTGCGACAGGCCCGGCAGCCTGTAGTCCGGGCCGTAGCCCAGGGAGGTGTAGTAGCCGCGCACGGCGTCATCGACGCTGCCCGCCGCCGCGCCGACCCTGGCCGCCTCGAACGCCAGCTGCTGGCCCCTCTGTACGTGGCTCCAAACCAGCCGCTGCCGGGCCGTGGGCTCGCCGAACACCAGGGTGCGGGAGACGTCGGACTGGTAGCCCCAGACATTGCAGCCGCAATCCATCAGCACCACCTCGCCCGGCGTCACCGACTGCGGCTTGCCCGATCCATGCGGATAGGCCGCCGCCTCGCCCAGCAGGATCAGCGAGAACTCCGGATCGCCGCCCAGAGCGACGGTCGCGCCGTTCATGATCGCGCCGATGTCGCCCGGCCGCATGCCCGCCGCGATCCGCGGGATGGTGTAGCGATAGGCGGCCATCGTGATGTCGGTGGCCCGCTGCATCAGCGCGAGCTCGGCGGGCGACTTGATCATCCGGCAGCCGCGCACGACCGGGGCCGCGTTCCTCAGGTTGGCGCCGGGCAGGTTGCGCTTCAGGCCGTCGGGGATGAAGTAGCGGTCGGTCTCCTCGATGCCGATCACGCCGGAGCCCATCTTTCGGTCTCTCAGCCAACCGGCGACCAGGGCCAGCGGGTCCTCGTCCTCCTGCCAGGTGCGCACCTGCGCCGGCACGCCCAGGGTCTCGCGGACCGAGGGTTCCTCGAAGAACGGCGTGACGATGCCGATCTCACCTTCGGCGGGAATGATCGCGCAGGTCAGCCGCTCGCTGCGGCTCCAGCGGATGCCGGTGAAGTAGATCAGGCTCGACCCCGGCTCGACCAGCAGGGCCGAGACGCCCAGTTGCCGCATCAGCCCCTGGGCCTTGGCGATCCCCGCCTGGCGCTCCGCCGCACCGATCGGCGGCGGCGGATCGGGCAGGCGGGCGAGATCGGGGGCTGCCGCCCACGTCAAGCCCGGCGCAGCCGCCAACCCCGCGGCGCCCAGCGCCATGAACATGCGTCGATCCATGGCCGCAGGCTTGCGCGGAACCGCGCAAACCTCAAGCCGATGGACTGGCTACTTCTTCTTCGGGGCCATGGCGGGCTTCATCGCCGCCTTCATGGGGGCCTTCATCGGCGCCTTGGCCGCCTGGACCTCGATCTCGACCAGGGCGCCGGGGCGGGCGAGGGCCACGATCTGCGAGGCGATGCGGGCCGGCTTGCCCTCGATCGGGCCCCAGAACGACAGGTAGGCCTCATTCATGCCGGCAAAGTCCATGGCCCCGCCCTTGGCCGGGTCGCCGACCAGCACCACGCGCATCATCACCACGTCGCTCAGCTTGTAGCCCTCGTCCTCGAGGATCTTCTTGATCTTGCCGAAGACGCTGAGGGCCTGGGTCTTGGTGTCGCCCAGCTGCGCCGGGGCGCCGGCCGCGGCGGGGGCGATCGGGTCGGCCAGCTGGCCGCTGACATAGATCATGTCCGAACCGGCCGGCACCTTCACCGCCGAGGAGATGAAGCTCTTGGCCGGGTTTATGTGGGTGTTCTGGGCGTGGGCGGCGCCGGCGGCGGCCAGCGCCAGCAGGACGGCGGGAAGCAGGATCTTGCGCATGGGTGTCCCCCTTAAAGGTTTCTAAGCGGCGGCGGGGGCGCGGCGGCCCTCGGTCGCGACGGACTGTGACACGCGCGTGGCGAGGAGGCCTAGTGTGCGTTGGGCCGAAAACACCGCGCCCTCCTGCCAGCCGGGCATCTGGCTGAGGTGCGCGCCCGAGAAATAGACCCGGCCGGTGGGCGGGGTGTTGAGCAGCTGATAGGCTGGATCGTCGATATGGCCCTCCTGTCCGCCACGCGCGCCGTAGGACGGCCAGGGACCCAGGTTGAATGGGATCTTGCTCCAGTTCACCACCACCGGGCTGCTGAGTTCGGCCTCGTGGCCGGGGTGCAGGCGGGCGACCACCCCTTTGGCGATGGCGATCTGCTCGGCCATCGAACTGTCGTCAAATTGGTCAGCGCCCGCGATCCCAGCGCGACTTCGGCAGCACCTTCGTGGCCAAGCTAACCGGCCGCTACGACTTTAACCCGATGATCGCCATCCGCGGCACCGCCTCGACCGGGTTCCGGGCGCCGACCCTGGCCGAGGAATACTACTCGGCCACCAACGTCTCGCCGACCTCGGCCTTCGTGCAGCTGCCGCCCAACTCGGCCGCCGCCAAGCTGGTGGGCGTGAACGGGCTGGACCCGGAGAAGTCGCGCAACTTCAGCGTCGGCTTCGTGGCCCACCCCGGCTACGGGATCACCGACACCCTCGACCTCTACCAGATCGGGATCCGCGACCGGGTGGTGGGCTCCGGCTCGCTGTTCGGCTCCGGCGGCGACCTCAATCTTCCTGCGGTGCGCGCGGCCATCCTGGCCAACGGCAACGTCCTCGATCCCACCGTCACCCAGACCGGCATCAACATCTTCACCAACGGGGTGAACACCCGCACCCGGGGCGCCGAGCTGGTCCTGACCACCATGAGCGACTTTGCCGACTGGGGGACCGTCCAGTGGTCGCTGACCGGCAACTACACCAAGACCAAGGTGACCAAGATCGCGGCCAACCCGCCGCAGCTCCTGGGCGCCTCGCTGTTCGACCTGACCGCCATCGACAACCTGGAGACCACCTCGCCCAAGTACCGGGTGGTGGCCGGCGGCCTGTGGACCTGGGGCGGCCTTTCGGTGAACCTGAAGGAGACGCTCTACGGCCCAGCCTCGCGCCACGACAGCCGCACCGGCTGCTCGCTGGCTACGGGCTCCACCTCGCCGACCTGCTTCGTCAACAAGATCAAGACCCAGCTGATCACCGACCTGGAGGTCAGCTACAAGGTCTTCGATAGCGTGAAGCTCTCGATCGGAGCCAACAACCTGTTCAACAGCTACCCCGACAAGCTGAACCCGAACTACCGCAACACCTTCCTGGTCGGGAATTCCAACGGCTACGTCACCCAGTACCCGACGTTCTCGTCGTTCGGGATCAACGGCGGCTACTACTACGGCAAGATCGGCTACACGTTCTGAGGCCGCGGCCGCCGGTACGGAGGCCGCGGGGTCCGCCCCGCGGCCTTTCGTCTGCCCACCTCGCGGCGCAACGAAAAGTGGCCGCGCCTCGCCGGCGCGGCCAGTTCAGGGAGGAAACGCCCCAAAGGGCAAAGCCATCTTGGGGGCGGATTCGGCGGGCCGGAAGCTAGTCCATCGCGAAACCGGGGCCGGCCGCCGATGCGCTGAAAGCGTGAGCATGACGATGCCATTTTGGGCGCCATGCGCCGCCGCAGGATTTAGCCGGCCGCCGCAACCTGCTATGGGCATTAACTGGGAGTTCGTTGATCTGCGCCAAGTTCGGCGCCTTCCACGCGACCTATATGGACGGCCAGTTTCCGAGGATTTGAGACCATGCCCGCGCTCGCCAAGACGGCTGCTCCCACCCCGTATCTCACCGAATTCGACCTGACGACGGGGCTGCTCTCGCCGGAGATCGACCGCCGCAAGGGCGCCGACCTCAGCGCGCAGTACGGGGCGGCCTCACCCTTCCCGCACATCGTCATCGACGACTTCATGCCGACGGGGATCCTGGACCGCTGCCTGGCCGAGTTCCCCGCGTCGCTCAACGCCGGCGGGGCCGCCTTCGACCGCGACCAGGAACGCTACAAATCGCAGTTCAACCCGGACGAGATGAGCCCGTGGCTGCGGAACCTGTTCTACGGCTTCAATTCCCGACCCTTCATCCAGCTCCTGCAGAACATCACCGGCATCAAGGGCCTGATCCCGGACCCCTATTTCCTGGGCGCCGGGTTCCATGAGATCGGCAACGGCGGCCACCTCTCGCTCCACGCGGACTTCAACCACCACAAGCCGATGAACCTGGAGCGGCGGATCAATGTGCTGATCTACCTGAACAAGGACTGGCCGCAGAGCTACGGCGGATCCCTGGAACTCTGGAATCACGACATGACGGCGTGCGTCCAGAAGCTGGCCCCGGAATTCAATCGCTGCGTGATCTTCAACACCACGTCGGAGAGCTGGCACGGCAACCCGGATCCTGTGGACCATCCGAACAACGTCACGCGCAAGTCGATCGCGCTCTACTACTACACCTCCACCTGGAGCGACGCGAAGCGCGACCACACCACCCAGTTCAAGACGCGGCCCGGCACCGGCGACAAGCGCGACTGGCGCGTGGCGATCAACGAAGCGGTGGCGGACCTGCTGCCCCCGCTGGTCTACCGGCAGCTCAAGCGGCGCAAACGCGACGGCGCCTAGACGCGGTGTCCGGGCGCGCAGCCCGGCGCGCGAACCCGATAGTCCATAGTCCAAAGGCCGCGCGGCTCGCGCACTCAGGCGCCGCCGGCCGGCGCCGGCGGTCCACCCCAGAGGCGGAATGACACGTTCGAATATCGCGATCGGCCTGCTCTGGCATTCGGCCAATTCCGGCAACCTCGGCGTCGGCGCCCTGACCATCGCCAACATGTCCATTGTCAGGGAGGTGGTCGAGAGCCTGGGCCTGAAGCCTCGCTTCACGATCATCGGGGTGCGCGACCGGCTTGAGCCCTATGTCTCGCCGGACGAGGCCGCGACGTTCGAGGTCGACTCGCGCGCCATGCTGGATCCGCGCCGGTTGTGGGCCACCACGCGGGCGCAGGACTGCATCCTGGACATCGGCGGGGGAGACAGCTTCACCGACATCTACGCCATGCGGCGTTACGCTCTGATCTGGGGCGCCAAGGCCATCGCCATCGCGGCGGGCCGCCCCCTGCTGTTCTCTCCGCAGACCATCGGCCCCTTCAGCCGGCAGCCGCACACGGCGCTGGCGGCCTGGGCCATGCGCCACGCCGAGGCCGTGGTCGCCCGCGACGACGCCTCGCTTGAGGCCGTCCGGGTCATGGCGCCCAACGCACGCCGCCTGCTCTCGGCCGACGTGGCCTTCGCCCTGCCCTTCGAGGACCGCAGCCGCGAGCGGGGCGGGGCCATCCCGCGGGTCGGGATCAATGTCTCCGGACTGCTGTTCAACGAGGCCCACGGCGGCAACCGCTTTGGCCTGGACGTGAATTATGCGGACCTGAGCCGGCAGCTGATCGAGAGCTTCCGGGCCGAGGGCGCCGAGGTCCACCTGATCACCCACGCCCTGGCCCACCTCCCCGCCGACGACGACGGCGGCGTCGCCGATCAGCTGGCGGCCGAATACCCCTGGGCCATTCGCGTACCGGACTTCCGCGGACCCAGCGAGGCCAAGTCCTACATCTCCAGCCTGGACTTCCTGGTCTCAGGCCGCATGCACGCCTGCATCGGCGCGGTCTCCAGCGGCACGCCGGTGGTGCCGATCGCCTACAGCCGCAAGTTCAAGGGCGTCTTTGGCCTGGTGGGCTATCCGTGGATGGTCGACGTCGCGGGCAAGTCGACCGCGGAGGCGCTGGCCTATGTCATGGACGGCTTCCACCGCAGGGCGGAACTGGCCGCGGACAGCCGGCAAAGCATGCAGAAGGTCGGCGGCCTGCTGGACAACTACCGGGCCGAGCTGCGGCGGCTGTTCGAACGGATCGCGCCGCGCTGATCAGAGCCGCAGGTCCGCGGCCTCCCTGGGCAGCACGGCCTTGACGTCGAACACCACCGCGCCGGGGCGTCCGAAGGCGCGAATCCCCTCGCCGCCCAGGGCGACGAACTCGCGATGGGCCACGGCCAGCACGACGCCGTCGTAGGCGCCCGCGGCCGGCGCGGCGACCAGGTCCAGGCCATACTCCTGGCGCGCCGCCTCGGGCGCGATCCAGGGGTCGCAGACGTCCACCTGGGCGCCGAAATCCGCCAGCTCCTGGACGATGTCGATCACCCGGGTGTTGCGCAGGTCGGGGGTGTTCTCCTTGAACGCCAGCCCCAGCACCAGGACCCGCGCGCCCTTGGGCTGGACGCCGCGGCGGATCATCTCCTTGACCAGCTCGCGGGCCACGTATCCGCCCATCCCGTCGTTGATTCGGCGGCCGGCCAGGATCACCTCCGGGCGATAGCCGAGCTGCTCGGCCTTGTGGGTCAGGTAGTAGGGGTCGACGCCGATGCAGTGACCGCCGACCAGCCCGGGATGGAAGTTCAGGAAGTTCCACTTGGTGGCCGCGGTCGCCAGCACCTCCTGGGTGTCCAGCTCCATGCGGCGGAAGATCAGGGCGAATTCGTTGATCAGCGCGATATTGACGTCGCGCTGGGTGTTTTCGATCACCTTGGCCGCCTCGGCCACGCGGATCGAGCTGGCCCGGTGGGTGCCGGCGCGGACCACGGAGGCATAGAGCGCATCCACGAAATCCGCGGCGGCGGGGGTCGAGCCGGCGGTCACCTTGACGATGTCGGCCAGCCGGTGGTTCGGATCGCCGGGGTTGGCCCGCTCGGGGCTGTAGCCGGCGTGGAAGTCGCGGTTGAAGACCAGGCCGGAGACGCCGGCCACCACCGGCACGCAGTCCTCCTCGGTGGCGCCCGGATAGACCGTGGACTCATAGATCACCACGCCGCCCGGCCGGATCGCCTGGCCCACCGCGCGGCTGGCCGCCATCAGGGCGGAGAGGTCCGGGCGCTTGTGGGCGTCGATCGGGGTCGGCACCGTGACGATGAAGACGTTGCAGTCCTGGAGCGACGCCGGGTCGGCGCTGAACGTCAGCTGGGTCGCAGCCCGCAGCGCCTCGGGCGCCACCTCCAGCGTGCGGTCCTGGCCGGCCGTGAGCTCGGAGACGCGCGCGGCGCCGATGTCGAACCCAACCACCCGATGCCCGGCGGCGAAGGCCACCGCCAGCGGCAGCCCCACATAGCCCAGGCCGATCACGGCGATCCTCGCCGGGGCGTTCGCGAACGGGTTCTGCACCATCGCGGCGCGCTCTAGCACGGATCGCCGACGGCCCGCGTCAGTTCGCGGATCGCCAGATACAGGTGATAGAGCGAGGTCGCCGGCGCCGGCTCGTCGAGGAAGCCGCCGTCGGGGCGCATGCGCTCGCGCCAGACGCCGCGCGCCGGGGTGTCGAGGTAGACCGCCAGGCCGTTGGCGGCCTCCAGGGCGGCGACGTCCTCGCCCAGGACCAGTGCCGCCTTCAGGTGCTCGGTCTGCGGCCACAGCCGCGCCGCCGGATCGCGGAGGCTGAGGTCATCCCACAGTGCATTGGCCACCACGCCGCGCTGGGGGTCGAACCCCCGTCGCCCCGCCGCGAACAGCCGTCGCGCCGCCGCCCGCGCCGCCGCGTCGCCGCGCGACCGGCCCCACCGCTCCAGCAGCCAGGCCCATTCGAACTGGTGGCCGGGCTCGATCAGTCCGGCCTCGCCGGTCAACGCCTGCCAATCGGCGTCGAAGACCTCCCGCAGCGCCCCGCTGGCCGGGTCGATGAACCGCGCCAGCGCCAGTCCGGCGATCTCGTCGGCCAGGCCCGACCAGGCCGCGCCGCCGTCCGCCGCCTCCCAGGCCAGGACCGCCTCGAACAGGTGCATGGGGGCGTTGGCCTGGAAGGGGTGCAGGCCGGTCTCGCGGAAGCCCCCGGCCGGGTGGCGGAACGCCATCAGCCGGGCGCGCACCGCCGTCGCCTCGGCGAGGCTGGCCTCGTCGGCCGGATCGGCGCGGCGCAGGCCGGCCAGCGCCAGCAGGATGAAGGCGTGGTCGTAGAGCGGTGCGGCGGCGTCGCCCTGGACCCCCGCCAGGTCGAGGGTGGCGGCGAACAGTCCGTCCGGCCGGCGCGCGTGGCGCAGGTAGAAGTCCATCCCGGCTCGCGCCGTGGCCAGCCAGGGCCCGGGGACCCCCTCCGCCGCGGCGCTGGCGAACACGAACGCCTGGCGCGCCTGGACCCGCGCGCGGCGCCGGGGATCGTCCGGGACCCCGGCCCAGGTCAGCGCCTCGCGGAAACCGCCGGTCGCCGGATCGACCCCGACCGTCGCCCACAGCGGCAGCGCCGATGTCCGCAGCCACACGTCGTACGCGCCGGCCGCTACCGCGAGACTGGCGTACCGCGCCGGCGGGCCCTGCTCGGCAGCGAGGTCGCGCACCGCCTGGCTCTGGTCCAGGGCGCAGACCAGCACCGCGTCCGCCTCGGCCACCACCGCGATGTTGGAGACCCCGACCACGGCCAGCCGCATCCCGGGCGCCGCGCGGGCCAGGACGTTCGCGCCGCCGGTCACGGTGGCGCCGGGCCCGACACCGTCGCCCGACGCCGCCAGCACCGCGTCCCAGGCCCCCAGGTCCGACCAGGCGAAATCGACCGGCAGCACCGCGCCATGGGCGGTCTGCTCCATCACCGCCCGGTCAAAGGCGATCTTCGGCGCCTGGACGAAGGCCGCGCCCAGCAGGGTCGCCTCGCCCGCCGGCGTCGCGCCGTCGACCGCCGCCTGCGCCCGCTCCGCGACCTGCGGCGCCCAGCGCGCCAATTCCGTCAGCAGGGTCCGCGCCGCGGCCACGAAGGTTCCGCTGTTCCAGAGCGCGCCCTCGGCCAGAAGGGCGGCGGCGACCCGCGCCAGCGGCTTCTCGACGAACGCCGCGATCGGCGTCACGGCCGTCCCGGCGGCGGCCGGCCGGATGTAGCCATATGCGCTCGAAGCGGAGGCGGGCCGGACGCCCAGGGTCACGATCGCCCCGCCGTCCGCCGCCGCCAGCGTCTGGCGCAGGGCTTCGGCGAACGCCTCGGCGTCGGGGATGTGATGGTCGGCGGGCAGGATGGCCAGAATCGCGTCGGGCGCGCGCGCCGCGACCCAGGCGGCGGCCGCCGCGATGGCCGCCGCCGTGTCGCGGCCGGCCGGCTCCAGCAGCACGCTGGCCCGGAAGCCGATTTCGGCGAGCTGGGACCCGATCAGCCCGGCGTGGACTGCGCCGCCCACCACGACCATCCCGCCGGTCGCCAGGGGTTGCGCCCGCAGCACGGCCGCCTGGAACCCCGACCTCGGCCCCACCAGCCGCAGGAACGGCTTCGGCCGCCACGGTCGCGACGCGGGCCACAGCCGCGCACCCGAGCCGCCGCACAGGATCACCGGATAGACGGGCGGCAGGATGGACGTCTCCTTCGCGGCCACGCTGGCCGCAGGCGTCCTCACCTAGCGCCTTCAGGCCCGATCGCAAACGCCAGGCTGGCCGCGGCCGGCGCGGCTCGATTGACCCAGGCGGGCCCGAACCGGTAAAATAGCTCCAAGTGCAGGGGCTATGCAGGTTTGCAGGGGGCCCGCGGTCGCTTCACGCGCCGCCGCGACCGGAGCGTCTCAGGTGAACAGCGCGCGCAGTCCGACGGCGATGCAGGTCCACAGCGCCACCGAGGTCACGGCGCCGATGCCCAGGCCAACGCCGATGGGCAGCCGCCGGACCGGCTGGGCCTCGGCGGAACGGGAGACGATTTCGACGGAGACGTCGGACGGCATGTTTCTACTCCGACACCGCCCGTTTCTTGGGCTGTGTCACATTAAATACCGCCGAGCGTGAAGAGTTCGTTGGGAGAAATGGCTAACAAAGAGCCAATGTCTCCCGCAGGTGGCGACCACATGGCGTGGTGTAGATTGGGGCGTTGCTTCGGATGACGGATGTCATCGCAAGGATGATCGACCAGGCCCCGCCCGTCGAGGCCGTGACGCCTCCGGTGGCGAGCGATACGTCGCGGCCCCAGTGTTCGCCGGTGGCCGACAGCTGGCCCAAGCGCGCGCTGGACGTCCTGGGCGCCGCCTTCGCGATCCTGCTGTTCCTGCCGCTCCTGCTGTGCATCGCCCTGATGGTGCGGCTGGAGTCCGGGGGGCCGGTGATCTTCAAGCAGCGTCGGACCGGCCACCAGGGCCGCATCTTCACGATCTACAAGTTCCGCACCATGACCGTGGCCGAGGATAGCGCGAACGTCCGCCACGCCACCCGCGACGACGTCCGGATCACCGCCTTCGGGGGTCTGCTGCGCAAACTCAGCCTGGATGAGCTGCCGCAGTTCTTCAACGTCCTGAAGGGCGACATGTCGCTGGTCGGGCCTCGCCCCCACGCCCTGGCGCACGATACCTATTACGGCGAGCAGATCCCGGCCTATGCCGAGCGTTTCCGCGCCAAGCCGGGCCTGACCGGGCTGGCTCAGGTCAACGGCCTGCGCGGGGAGATCAAGGACCTGCGCGGCATGCGCGACCGCATCGCGGCGGACAATCTCTATATCGACTGCTGGTCGCTGGGCCTCGATATCGCCATCGCGACGAAGACAGCCCTGATCGTCTTCCGCGACCCGCAGGCCTACTGAGGCTGCCGATCGCCGCCGCCAGCTAAGATTATCGACCCCGCTTGCAACCGAACCGCCGCCCCGCGCGAATATAGTCCGGTGGTGCGGCTCGGGAGGCCGCGGCCTGGCGCGGCTCTTGCTGAAAGACCTGTGTATTCCACGGGGCGGTCGGGGTCATGTCCGGATTTGAGACGCGGTTCGGGGCAGACGACGATGCGGAACGCATCAAGACGGCATTCTACGGCTTCGTCGGCGAGCACGCGGCCGGAGTCGACGGAGACGCCCACATCCGCACCGAAATCGACCCCACCGGCCAGAAACTCCTGGTTCGGCTCTGGAGCGAAGAGGCCATGGACGCCTTCCTGCGCGGACTCTCCGCGACCACGCGACCCCAGCGCCGGGCGTGCTATGAATAACCTCGCCGAATTCCGGGTCCATGCAGAGGCGCAGAACTGGGCGCCCGCCGGAGAGACGCGCTTGCCTACAGTGGCCGCTCCAACACCCGCCGCCGTCGCCGCCAGCCGGCGCAAGCGCGCGTTCGACATCCTGATGTCGTTCGGCGCGCTGATCCTGTTCCTGCCGCTGCTGCTGACCATCGCGATGCTGGTCCGGCTCGAGACCCCCGGCCCGGTGCTGTTCCGCCAGCGGCGCACGGGGCTGAACGGCAGCATCTTCACCGTCTTCAAGTTCCGCACCATGACCGTCACCGAGGACGGCGACACCGTCCGCCAGGCCACCGTTGGCGACGCCCGGGTCACGGCCCTGGGCGCGGTGCTGCGCAGATTCAGCCTCGACGAACTGCCACAGGTCCTCAACGTCCTGCGCGGCGAGATGTCCCTGATCGGTCCCCGGCCTCACGCCGTGGCCCACGACGAGACCTGGGGCAAGCAGGTCCCCGGCTATGAACTGCGCTTCCGCGCCAAGCCCGGTCTCACCGGCTACGCCGCGGTTTGCGGGTTTCGCGGCGAGGTCCGGGAGTTGCAGGCCATCATCGACCGGGTGGAATCCGACAACGAATACATCGACACCTGGTCGTTCACCCTGGACATGAAGATCGTCTGGCGCACCCTGCCGCTGATCTTCACCGACGCCCGCGCCTACTGAACACCCGCCGCGTCCTTAACCGATCGCTCAGCCGCAGGCCCTAGGCTGCCCTGGAAACAGTAGGGTAGCCAGAATGGCGGACGATACGGGCGCCCATCGCGCCGTTCCCGATCTCGACGTCACGCCGGCGCAGCACCGCCGCGGCCCGCTGCGTCCCGAACGCCTGCAAAGCGTACGCACCCGCGTCTCCGGCGCCGGCCTGGCGCGGCTGTTCCAGGCGGGCGACCTGGCCGGCCTGGCGCTGGCCTCCCTGGTCGCCAGTCGATCCATGATCCTGCCCGAGGCCATGTGGCTGGGGGCGCCGGTGCTGGCCATCGTCCTGCTGGTCGCCACCGGCGCCTATGCCATGAGCGCCCGCGAGCGCACCCGCCGGCGGTTCGGCCGCCTGCTGATCGCCGCGGCGGCGGCCGGCGGCGGCGCGGGCACGCTCAGCGGCCTGATGGACCCGACCTTCCCCGCCCTCGGTTGCGCCGCCTGGGTGGCGGCCGCCGCGGCGGCGCTGTTCCTGACCCATATCGGCTGGGGCGTGATCATCGGCGGCCTGCGGCGCAAGGGGCTGCTGACCCCCAACCTGATCATCGTCGGCGGCACGGCGGCGGCCCAGCGGCTGATCCGCCGCGCCACCCGCACCCGCGACGTCAACATCCTGGGGATCTTCGACGACCGCCGTGACCGGGTCGGGCCCGAGGTGGCCGGCGTCCCGGTGCTGGGCAAGACCTCCGACCTGATCGACCACCGGATCCTGCCGTTCGTGGACCGCATCGTGATCACCGTGCCGGCCAAGGCCAGCGCCCGCGTCGCCCAGCTGCTGGAGCGCCTGGCCCCGATCCCCAACCCCATCTCGCTGCTGCTCGAGGATACCGACGACGAGACCGAGACCCAGACCATCGGCCGCATCGCCGACTTCGACCTGATGCAGGTGTCCGGCGCTTCCGAGCGGTCCGGCTACCTGGTCGCCAAGCGGGCGCTGGACCTGACGCTGAGCATCGCGGCCCTGATCGCGCTGGCCCCGCTGCTGGCGACCGTGGCCCTGGTCATCCGCCTGGACAGCCCCGGCCCGGTGTTCTTCCGCCAGCGGCGGCACGGCTACATGAACGAGGAGATCGTGGTCTGGAAGTTCCGCTCCATGCGGGTGGAGGCCTCCGATTACGCCGCCGTGCGCCAGGTCAGCGCCGACGACGACCGGGTCACCAAGGTCGGCAAGTTCATCCGCAAGACCAGCCTCGACGAACTGCCGCAAATCTTCAACGTGATCGCCGGCGAGATGTCCCTGGTCGGCCCGCGGCCGCACGCCATCGGCATGCTGAGCGGCGGCGCCGAGGCCTCCAAGCTGGTCGAGACCTACGCCCACCGCCACCGGATCAAGCCCGGCCTGACCGGCTGGGCGGCCGTGAACGGCTCCCGTGGCCCGGTCGACACCCCCGGCGCGGTCCGCCGGCGCGTGGCCCTGGACCTGGAATATGTGGAACGCCAGTCGTTCTGGCTGGATGTCGCCATCATCCTGAAGACCGTGCCCTGCCTGCTGGGCGACAGCGAAGCCGTCCGCTGAGCCGCCTCACGCCCGGACCTCCGCGTCTCGGCTCAGCGGAACGGGAACTTCAGGCCGAACGGCTTCAGCACCAGGGCGACGTAGACCACCACCGCCAGCACGATCAGGAACGAGATCAGGCCCTGGCCATGGTTGCCGAGATAGTTGGCCACCGCACAGCCGATGGCCGGTGGCAGATAGTGCAGGATCGTGTCCTGCGGCTCCGCCGGTTGCACCGACCTGTGCAGGAACAGGACAACTAGTGCGCCGAAGATCGCCACAGTGATCCAATCGTAGACCGTCTCCACCTGTGTCCTCCGTGGCGAAACTCGTCGCCTCTAACTATCAGGAACCCGGCGGCACACAATCGTGCCCGGCGCCCGGCCTAGAGCCTTTCTGGTTCAGGTGGACTCACTTGAACCGGATAAAAAGGCTCTAACTCGTTGAATTAGAGCGCGTCGGACGGCGAAACCGGGATCCAATTTCGCCTGACGCGCTCTAGCGTCATAGCAGTGCAAGCAAGGTCCGTGCCGCCGCCATTGTGCCGCCGTGGACGGCGACGGCGCGATCGGGCGCCACAAGAATCGCCACCCGGCTTGCCGGCGGGAGAATAGGTCAACGCCGCAGCCACCGCCACGACCTCGCCGACCGGCGGCCCGCGCCATGCCGGCGCCTTGTGGATGTGCGAGGCGTGCCTCAACAGTGAGGCGCGGCCTTGCGGCCGTCTCCAGCCCTGCGAACGAAGAGGCGATAGCGTGACTTTGCGCCGGACGATCCTGATGGCCGTTGCGGTCGTCGCCGCCCTGCTCAGCGGTTGCGGCGACGGCGGGCTGGCGCGCTCGTCGGCCGCGGCGGCCGACCCGGGCCCCGCGCGGCTGGTGCGCCTGCCGGACGACCGGGTCATCAACCTGCGATGCAGCGGGCACGGCGCGCCGACGGTGCTGTTCGAGGCGGGCTGGGGCTCGGGTGGCGCAGCCTGGGGCAAGGTGGCGCCGACCGTATCGAAGACCACGCGGGCCTGCGCCTATGACCGGGCCGGCTACGAGTACAGCGATCCCGGCCCCCTGCCGCGCGACGGGGCGTCGATCGCCCGCGACCTGGACCTGGCGCTGCAGGCGGCCGGCGAAAAGGGCCCGTTCATCCTGGTCGGCCATTCCGCCGGCGGCCTCTATGCCCGGCTGTTCGCCGCCCGGCGGCCGCAGGAGGTCAAGGGCCTGGTGCTGCTCGATCCGACGGTGGAACGCCGCTCGCCCCAGTCGCTCGGCGACGGCCTGGACGGGATCCGCCGCCGGGTGACGCGCTGCCTGGAGGCCTCGCAAGCCCAGCCCAAGCGGCCGTTCGAGGACCCCCAGTGGAGCGGCTGCGTCTCGGCCAGGACCTCGCCCCACGGACTCGAGATCGCGCTGCGGCCGGACATCTGGCGCAACCAGCTCTCCGAACTGGACGAGATCTTCGGGCGCACCTCGGACCAGGCGATCCGGCTCAACGACCTGCTGAACTATATCCCCGTCTATGTGATCACCGCCTCCGACACCGCCGCCTCGGCCCCGAAGGTCGGTTACGGCAATCCCCAGTCGATCTGGGAACTGCAGCACCAGCGGCTGGCGTTCAGCTTCCTGCACGGCTGGCAGCGGACCGTGCTCTCCTCCCATCTGATGATGAACGACCGGCCGGAGGTGGTGATCGACGCGGTGCTTGCGATGGTCCAGGCGGCCCGCGCGAACACCCCGCCGGAGGCCCTGGCGCCCAGCGAGACGACCACCACCACCGACCAGCCATTCGGGGCCGCGCCCCCCGTGACGAAGTGATCTGGCCCGTCGCGGGGTGGATGGTCTAAGCTGCCCCTTCAAGTTGGGGCGTAGCATGGCTCGCAGAGGCGTGTGTTTGACGATCGGCGGGGCCATCTGCGGCCTGCTCCTCGCGCAGGCGCCTTCGGCGTTCGCCCAGGTGCTGGCGATCGGCGACGACGGCGCGGTCGTCACCTATTCCGGCCCGCAGCTGTTCTCCAGCGAGGGCGTCCGCCCTATCGCCCCATCGGCGCCGGCGGCCACCAGCCGCGCCACACCGGCCGAGGTGGCCGCCGCGATCCAGGAGTCCGCCGCCCGCCACGCCGTGCCCGTCCCGGTGGTCGAGGCCGTGGCCTGGCAGGAGTCCCGCTACAATCAGGCCGCGATCTCGCCCCGAGGCGCCCGGGGCGTGATGCAGCTGATGCCCGCCACGGCGATCACGCTGGGCGTCGACGCCGCCGACCTGAAGGCCAATATCGATGGCGGCGCGGCCTATCTGGCCCAGCAGATCCGCCGCTACGGCGACCTGCGCCTGGCCCTGGCCGCCTACAACGCCGGCCCGCAGGCGGTGGACCGCTACGGCGACGTCCCGCCCTATGCCGAGACCCAGACCTATGTGCGTGCGATCCTGGCGCGCGTGGCCGCAGCCGCCGCGCTCGGCGGGCGCGGCGAGTGAGGCCCATGAACAAGCTCGTCCCCCTGGCCGCCCTGGCCGCGATCGCCGCCAGCCCCGCCTACGCCCAGGGCGGCGGCGACCCGGCCGGTTCCTCGCCATTGCTGGCGGCGCTGAACTGGGTGCAGGGCACCCTGCTCGGCAACATCGCCACCAGCGCCGCGGTGATCGCGGTGGCGGCGGTGGGGTTCTTGATGCTGACCGGCCGGATCGAATGGCGGCGCGGCCTGGTGGTGGTGGTCGGGGCCTTCATCATCTTTGGCGCGGTGACCATCGTCGCCGGCATCCGCTCCCTGGCGGGAGGCTGACGCCATGAGCCGCCTCGCCTCCGATCCCGTCTTCGCGGCGCTGACGCGGCCCCAAATGATCGGCGGCGTGACCTATCCCTATGCGGTGCTGAACCTGATCGTCACCGGCGAGGCGTTCCTGATCACCCGCTCGTTCTGGGTGCTGGGGATCGCGGTGGTGCTGCACGCCATCGGCTATGTCGGCTCCCTGCGCGAGCCGCGGTTCTTCGACCTCTGGGTGACCCGCCTGCGCACCTGCCCGCGGGTGAAGAACCACGGCTTCTGGCGCGGGAATTCGTACCGGCCATGAGCCGGACCTACCTCACCACCGGCGCGGCCAAGGTGCTGGCGCCCCGCGAGGCCGCAGTCGGCGACCGCCTGCCCTATGCCGGCCACCTGGACGACGTGACCTTGCAGACCCGCGACGGCCTGCTGGTCCAGACGCTGCACCTGGCCGGCTTCCCGTTCGAGACCGCGCCGGACGAGGAGCTGAACTATCGCAAGGCGATCCGCGAGACCGTGCTGCGCGGCGCAGCCAGCTCGCGCCTGGCGGTCTATCACCACGTGGTCCGACGGCGGGTGACGCCGGCTTTCCCGGATGGGCCGGAGGAGCCGTTCTGCGCGGCGCTCGACGCCCGCTGGCGCGAGCAGCTCGCCAGCCGCCGGCTGTACGTCAACGACATCTTCCTCAGCCTGGTGCTGCGCCCCACCCAGGGGGCCGGCGGCGTCCTGGAGCGGCTGATGAAGGGCCCCCGCGCCCGCGACGCCGACATCGGCCGCGACCTGCGCGACCTCCACGCCACCCGCGAGGCCTTCGCCGCCGCGCTCAGCCCCTATGGCGCGCGCACGCTCGGCCTCTACACCGCCGGCGGCGGCGCCCAGCGCTCCGAGCCGGCCGAGTTCCTCAGCCTGCTGCTGAACGGCGAGCTCAAGCCGGTGCTGGCCCCGACCGGCGACCTCTCCAACGCCATCGCCACGCGGCGCCTCAGCTTCGGCCTCGACGCCATGGAGTTCGGCGGCGGCCCGGACGGCGCGGCGTTCGGGGCCATGGTCTCGATGAAGGACTATCCGGCCCGCACGGCGCCGGGCCTGCTGGACGGGGTCCTGCGCCTGCCCATGGAGATGGTGCTCACTGAGAGCTTCGCCTTCGTGGATCGCCAGGCGGCCCTGGACCGCATGGGCCTGGCGTTGCGGCGTCTCAAGGCCGCCGAGGACGACGCCTTCTCCCTGCGTGGCGAACTGGCCCAGGCCCGCGACGACGTGGGCGCCGGCCGCGCGGCCTATGGCGAGCACCACCTGACCATCCTGGCCAAGGCCGAGAGCCTGGAGGAGCTGGACCAGGGCGTCGCCGACATCCAGTCGTCGCTGGCCGAGGCCGGCGCCGTGGCCGTGCGCGAGGACGTCAATCTGGAACCGGCCTTCTGGGCACAATTCCCAGCCAATTTCAAATATATCGCGCGGAAAGCTCTGATCTCGGCCGGCAATTTCGCGGGCCTCGCCAGCTTCCACAACCACCCGACCGGCCAGGCCGACGGCAACCACTGGGGCCCGGCCATCGCGGTCCTCGAGACTACCGCCTTCGGCCCCTACCACTTCAACTTCCACCACGGCGACCTGGGCAACTTCACCGTCATCGGCCCCTCGGGCTCCGGCAAGACGGTGCTGCTGACCTTCCTGCTGGCCCAGGCCGAGCGGCTGAAGCCGCGCATCGCCTATTTCGACAAGGACCGCGGCGCCGAGCCGTTCATCCGCGCCATCGGCGGCCGCTATGACGTGATCTCGCCCGGCGAGCCCACCGGCCTCAACCCGCTGGCCCTGCCCGACACCCCCGGCAACCGCGCCTTCCTGTCCGAATGGGTCGCCCAGCTGCTGACCGCCGACGGCGACGCGCTCACCGCCGACGACCGCGCGATGATCGCCGACGCCCTGGACGCCAACTTCGCCCAGCCGCTGAACCATCGCCGCCTGCGTTATCTGCGCGAGCTGTTCCGTGGCGCGCGGCGGCCCAGCTCCGGCGACCTTGCCGCCCGCCTGGCCGCCTGGTGCGAGGGCGGCGACCACGCCTGGCTTTTCGACAACGCCACCGACCAGCTCGACATCGAGACCCGCATCCTGGGTTTCGACATGACCAAGCTGCTGGACAGCCCGACCATCCGCATACCGGCGATGATGTACCTGTTCCACCGCCTGGAGCAGCGGCTGGACGGCTCGCCCGCCATGTTCATCGTCGACGAGGGCTGGAAGGTCCTGGACGACCCGGTGTTCGTGCGCCGGATCAAGGACTGGGAAAAGACCATCCGCAAGCGCAACGGCCTGGTCGGCTTCTGCACCCAGAGCGCGTCCGACGCCCTGGAGAGCCGCATCGCCTCGGCGATCATCGAACAGGCCGCCACCCAGGTGTTCTTCCCCAACCCGCGCGCCAAGGCCTCAGACTACGTCGACGGCTTCGGCCTGACCGAGCACGAGTTCGAACTGGTCCGCACCCTGCCCGACACCTCGCGCTGCTTCCTGATCAAGCGCGGCGACCACAGCGTGGTGGCCCGCCTGGACCTCTCCGGCCTGACCGGCGAGCTGGCGGTCCTGGCCGGCACCGAGCGCACCGTGCGCCGCCTGGACGCGCTGCGATCCCAGGTGGGCGACGCGCCCGCCGCCTGGCTGTCCACCTTCATGGAAGGCCGGAGCGCCGCATGATCCTCCTTCGCCAAGGCTTCGCAGGATGACGGCAGCCTGCGCCAGCATGGTCGACGACGGCGTCATCCGCGGCGTCCTCTACACGGTCGACTGCCAGACCCGCGCCTACGCCCAGGGCGGCTACATGGCGCTGACCTCCGGCTCGTCGGTGTTCCAGAGCGCGCTCACCGCGCTGCTGACCATCTATGTGGCTCTGGTCGGCTACCGGATGCTGTTCGCCCAGGGCAATACGCGCCTGTCCGACGCCCCGATCATCGGCCTGAAGATCGGGGCGATCCTGGCCCTGGTGACCAGCTGGTCGACCTTCCAGGCGGTGGTGTTCGACCTGGCCGATCGCGCCCCGGTCGAGATCGCCGCCCTGGCCTCGACGCCGTTGCAGGCCGGCGGCGCCTCGACCCTGGCCGCCCACCCGATCGACGGGCTGCAAGCCGCCTACGACGAGTTCAGCCAGACGGGCGCCGCCTACGGCAAGATCGCCGGCGCGGCCGCCAGGTCCTATTCCAGCCCGCAGGCCGCCGCCGCCGAGGCCACCGCCGCCGCCACCGGCGTCCTGTTCCTCTCCGGGGCCGGAGTGATCTCGGCCGCTACCCTGGCCATCGGCATCCTGACCGCCGTGGGGCCGGTGTTCATCGCCCTGGCGCTGATCCCGGCCACCCGGGGCCTGTTCGTCGGCTGGGTGCGGGCCCTGGCGGCCGCGGCCCTGACGCCCCTGGTGGCCTGGCTGCTGATCGTGCTGATGCTGTCGGTGCTGCAGCCGTGGATCGAGGCCCTGGCCGCGCAGCGGGTCGGCCTGCAGCTGGATCCGCAGACCGCCATGAGCGCCGCGGCCCTGGTGTTCGTGTTCGGCTTCGGCCAGGCCGCCCTGGTGATCGGCGCCTGCGTCATGGCCATGGGCTTCCGCCTGCCCAGCTTTGCCGCCAGCGCCGCGAACCGCGCCAGCGAACCGGCCGCGCCCCGGCCCGAAGCCGTGGCCTTCCCGCAATCGCCGCTCCCCTCCCGCGCCGAACGGCTGGCCCTGGACCTGCAGCGCGATCAGGCCCAGGGCGCCGCCCGCACGCGCGCCGCCGCGACAGCCGCGGCCGCTGGCGCGACCCGCCGAGAGATTTCGGTCACCGTCGACGAAGGTCGCCGCCTGGGCGACGCCTACCGCCGCCCCGCCTTTGCCGCCCGACGCGCCGGAGTCATGCGATGATCCGCGCGCCAGCCTTGGCGCTCGTGCTGGCCCTGGCGGCCGCGCCGGCCCTGGCGGTCGTGCCGCGCCCCGGGCCGGGCGACCCGCGCATCCATGTGGTCGACTACGATCCCGCCGGGGTGGTCGAGCTGCATGCCGCCCTGGGCTACCAGCTCTCGGTCGAGTTCGACCCGGCCGAGCACATCGAGAACGTCGCCATCGGCGATTCGCTGGGCTGGCAGGTGACCCCCAATCGCCGCGCCAACCTGCTGTTCATCAAGCCCATGGCGCGCCGACCGGACACCAACATGACGGTGGTGACCAACCTGCGCCGCTACAATTTCCAGCTCAGCGTGCGCGCCAAGGCCCAGGGACGGTCGACCCCGTTCAGCGTCCGCTTCCTCTATGCCGAACCGGCGGTGGCGATGATCGCGCGCCCACAGCCACCCCCGCCGCCGGTCGAGCGCAACGCCGCCTATTCCTACGACGGCTCGACCCACGCCCTGCCGGTGAAGGTGTTCGACGACGGCCAGGACACCTATTTCGCCTTCCGCGCCGAAGAGGACATGCCGGCGATCTTCGCGGTCGATCCCGATGGCGGCGAGGCGGTGGTCAACACCCGCCAGCGGGACGGCTATGTGGTGGTCGACCGCATCGCCCGCGGCTTCGTGCTGCGGCGTGGCAGCGAGGTCACCAGGATCTACAACGACGGCTTCAAGATCGAGGAAGCCAGTGCGCTGCGCCAGCGCAAGAAGGATCCGTGGTGGCGGCGATGACGCGCAAGGACGAGACCCCGCAGGACCTCAGCCCGGTCTTCGCCCACGGCGAGGCCGCCCGCCCGCGCGTCCAGGCGCCGGATTCGCCGGTCACCCTGTGGGCCGGCCTGATCGGCGCCGGCGTCCTGGGCTTCGTGGTGTTCAACGGCCTCTCCGGCAGCCGCCAAGCCCATGCCCAGACCGCCCAGCCTGCCGTCGCCGCACCGGTCAGGTCGGCCGGCGTCGCCCCGTCCATGCCCGCCCCCCCGCCCGTCGCCCCGGCCCCGGCCCCGGTGCTCCAGGCCTCCGTCGCCCCGTCGGCCGATCCGGCCGAGGCGCACTGGCGAGCCCCGGCCATGGTGGTGGATTTCAGCGCCTCGCCCGACGCCACGCCGGTGCAGCTGGCCCAGGCGACGACCGCGTCCGCGCCGCCCGCTAACGAGACCCGCCAGTCGGCCGACGAGCGCTTCGCCGCCCGCGTGACCGGCGGCAGCGGCTCCGACGTCGCCCACGCCAGCCAGATGTACGGCCTTGGCCGCACCGTGCCCCAGGGGGCGGTGATCGCCGCGGTGCTGGAGACGGCGATCAACTCCGACCTGCCTGGCTCGGTCCGCGCGGTGGTCAGCCGCGACGTGCGCAGTTTCGACGGTAGCCAGGTGCTGATCCCGCGCGGCTCCAAGCTGGTGGGCCAGTACAAGTCCGCCGCCGCGGTCGGCCAGACCCGGGCCTTCGTGGTCTGGACCCGGATCATCAGCCCCACCGGCGTGACCATCGACGTGGGCTCGCCGGCCACCGACCGCCTGGGTCGCGGTGGCCTGGACGGCGAGGTCGACCAGCACTTCTTCCAGCGTTTCGGCGCCTCGATCCTGCTGTCGGTGATCACCGCCGGCGCCCAGGCCCTGGCCAACAGCGCCAGCGGCAGCGGCAGCAACAACACCCTGGTCATCGGCTCGCCGACCCAGGCCAACCAGGTCGCCTCGATCGCCCTGCAGAAGCAGATCGACATCCCCGACACCATCAAGGTGGCCCAGGGCGCGCCGGTGCAGGTGTTCGTGGCCCGCGACCTGGACTTCTCCGCCGTCGCCCGATGAGCGCGCCGCGATGAGCGCCTCCCGATGAGTGCAAACGTCTACCTCAGCGCCTACTTGGCCCCGCTGGCGCCGTGGCTGTCGCGGCCGGACGTCACCGACGTGCTGATCAATCGGCCTGGCGAGGTCTGGGTCGAGACCACGGGCGGGGCCATGTGCCGCGAGCCGGCCGACGAGTTGACCGAGGTCGCCCTTCAGCGCCTGGCCCGCCAGATCGCCGCCGCCAGCCACCAGGGCGTCAACCGCGAACAGCCCCTGCTCTCGGCCACCCTGCCCGACGGCTCGCGGGTGCAGGTGGTCTCGCCGCCCGCCACCCGCGGCGGCCTAGCCCTGGCGGTGCGCAAGCACCTGATCTCCGACCTCAGCGTCGGCGACCTGGCCCGCGACGGCCTGTTCGACGCCGCCGCGCGCACCGATCCGGCCCGCGACGCCCTGGCAGACGCCGAGTTGGAGGCCCTGCTGAACACCGGCGACCACGCCGCCTTCCTCAAGGCCGCCGTGCGCCGCCGCAAGACCATCGTCATCTCGGGCGGCACCGGCAGCGGCAAGACCACCCTGCTGAACGCCCTGGTCAAGGAGATCGACCGCAACGAGCGGCTGGTGGTGATCGAGGACGCCCCCGAGGTCCGTCTCGACCATCCCAACAGCGTGGGCCTGGTGGCGGTGCGTGGTGAGCTGGGCGAGGCCCGGGTCGACGCCGACACCCTGCTGGCCGCCGCCCTTCGCCTGCGCCCTGATCGCATCCTGCTGGGCGAGTTGCGCGGCCGCGAGGCCTTCGCCTTCCTGCGCGCCGTCAACAGCGGCCACCCCGGCTCGCTCACCACCGTCCACGCCGACAGCCCGGCCGGCGCGCTGGACCAGATCGCCCTGCTGGCCCTGACCTCCGGCATCGACCTGGGCTGGGACAAGGTGCAGACCTATGTCAGCCGGGTGATCGACGTGGTCGTGCAACTGGACCGCATCGCAGGCGCCCGCCGGGTGAGCGAGGTCCGCTTCCGGCCACGCTGAGGACGCGCCACTGGGCCGCCGCGGTCAGCGGCGAGGAAAACGAAGCGTAAGCACATGGGGTGTACGGTGGCGCCATGAGCAGGTTTCACCAGGCCCATCTTGAGCGACGCGGCGAACCCCGCGTCGCGCTCGACGCACGTGCGCGGGTGTTCCAGGGCCAGGGTCTGGCGCTGTGGGCGGACTGCGTGATCAAGGACCTCAGCGCCAGCGGCGCCAAGATCGAGCTGTCGCACGTCCACAAGCTGTCGCCGCGTTTCGTCCTGCTGCACCTCGAGGCGGGCAATGCCTTCGAGGTCATCCTGAAGTGGCGGCGCGGGGACTTGGCGGGAATGTCGCTGGAACGGACCCACGCGCTGGTGGCCCCGACGGTTGAGCCGCACCTGGTGACGGTGCGCGAGGCCTGGATGGCGCTGCAGCCGAACCGGCCGCCGGCCCCCTGAGGGCCGGTCGCCTAGACGAACCGGCGCGCGAGTTTCGTCCCGAGCAGCGCCGGGAGCCTGTTCTGCGGAATGGCCCTCAGCATCGCGGGCACGAAGCGGTCCAGGACCTTGAAGCCTGCATCGGAGTCCCCCAGGATAGAACAGCGCACGAGGATCCCGTCGGGGACAAAGCCCTGCACCGCGTTGTCCAGGCGGGCGATCCGCTGCTGGCCCCCGGTCTGCGGCAGGGCCTCGCCCATGCGCGTCCAGTAGACGATATTCTCGGTCCGCTCCTCGGTCGTGGCGATCACCTGGCGGGCGGGCAGCGTACCGCCGCCAGGCAGGCGCATGTCGAACGAGCGGGTCATGCGCAGCGTGAACCCCACTGCCGGATAGCAGCTCTCGGGGCGGTGCAACTGTAGCAGGTCGCTCTGTGTGTCGCCATAGGCGGCCAGCAGCATCACGCCGGCGCCGGTCGCCTCTTCGTAGTACAGGCGCGCGATGGTCTCGCTGTAGAGGCTGCGGGCCAGCTTGCCGGCCTGCTCCGGTCCGACGAGGTTTCCGGCCGTCTCGGCCTCCCAGCCCGGGAAGCTCCGCGGGATCGTCGTCTCCATGGTCGTGCCGTGCCGCAGCAGCAGCAGCCGGCGACGCGGCCGCAAGGCCTCGGCGGCCGCAAAGGCGCCCACGCCGAGCCCGGCCAGAATGAGGTCGCGGCGCCGCATCATGCTCGTCTCGCCTTCGCCATAGCCCAGAACCGTGACGCCACGTTGTCGATCACGAACATCAGCAGCAAGGACAGCGCGAACAGGAACAGGCCTGCTGTCACATGCAGGAAGCCCTGCCCCACCGCATCCCCGAAGTAGAAGGTGAGCAGGATGAGGGTGAAGATCCGGACGACGTTGGCCGCGATCGCGATCGGGATGATCAGGCAGACCAGGAACAGCGAGTACCGCCAGCCGGCGTTCCGGAGCAGGTAGATGTAGAACAGGGTGATGGCGATCAGGCCGATCAGGGAATTCAGCCCCGAGCAGGCGTCTTCCACCAGCAACTGGTAGGGCCCGACGGTCATCGTCACCCCCTCCCGGAACAGCGGAATCCCAAGCGGTTCGACCAGATGCGCCGCAAGCGTCGAGACCAGGAGCTTCAGCGGCGCGGTGAACTCGTCGAGCATCCAGCCCGGCACCGGCAGGAGCAGGCCCAGGTAGAAGATCGGGAACCAGTTCACCAGCAGCTGTCGCAGCCCAAAGCGGTCGTAGAGGATCGCCACCCCGAACCCGTAGACACCGGCCGCTTCCAGGCTGATCAGGTCGTAGGCGCGGCCCACCACATAGACCAGCAGCGCGGCGATGGTCAGCGAGACGGTCACCACGGGGTTGCCGCGCTGGGCGGCCTCGGCCATGCCGGGGATCCGGCGCCAGAGCAGCCAGGCCCCGGTCGCGAGCACGATCGGCCCGTGGGCGCCGAACTCATGCGACCATACCTGCTGCCCAAGCCGCAGGAAGGTGGGCCCCGCCAGAAAAAGCGCGGCCACGATCAGCGGGGTTTCCGCGACCAGCCTACCAACCCAACTCGCGGGTTCTTCCTGTCGCCCGGCCAGCTCAGCCATATCCGCCGTCAGACCTCATTTAGGACAGTGCCGACCACTTCGGCCCCATCCTCCTGCAATTGCTTTGCCAACAGCGAGACGTCGTTGAAACGGGTCGAGTGGGCCTTCGCGACGATCAGGGTATAGCCGATCATCGAGGAGATTCGCAGCGCATCGGCGACCTTGCTTGCCGCCGGCGTGTCGATGATCGTGAACTCGAAGTCCCGCAGGTAGCGATCGACGAGGCTCTTGAATCGATCGCTGCCCAGCAGTTCCTGGGCGTTGTCCGCCACGCCGCCCGCGTACATGACCGACAGGTTCGGCAGCACGCCGTCGTGAATGAAGTCGCCGGGGCGGGCGTCGGGCGTCTCGAGGTACTGCTTGAGGCCCGCGGTCGGGCCGCCCGGATCGATGAAGCTCTCGATCTGCGGCGCCCGCAGGTCGGCGTCGATCAGCAGGGTGGCGATACCGACCTGGGACAGGGCGACCGCCAGGTTGGCGGCCGTGAACGAGCATCCGACCCCCGGCGTAGCCGCACAGATCGCGATCCCGCGACGACCGTCCGCCAGGTGTTGCGCCATGATGTGGGTGCGCACCGTGCGAATGGCTTCCGCCTCCGCCGGCCTGGCGTCGGTGAGCGTCACCAGGTCCGGCGAAAACTCGTACTTCAGCTCCACGTCGGGACCGGTCGCGCCCGGCAGGATCGCGGCGGCGGAACCGGCCACCTCCACGGTGGGCGTCGAAGGCGTCTCAGTCGAACTCATGCGCGGGCAGCCCCGCGCGCCGCGCGCGTGCGGCGGGGGCTGGAGCCCACACCCCGCGGCGCGTCACGGCGGGCTCGCGTCCGCCGGTTCGGATTGCGGATCACCGCCAGCACCGGCGCCGAGGCGGCCGCGCTCAGGTCCTCGACGCTGCGGACCCGCCGCCCAAGCAGCTCCAGCAGGATCGCGATGAAGATGCCCAGGCCAATGCCCGCGGGCACCGAGACGCCCATGATCAGCAGCTTCTTGGGGAACACCGGGTCCTGCGGCGTCACGGCGTTGGCAAGCGGGACCACGCCGGCGTCGGCGACCTGGGATTCCTGACGCAGCTGCGCGGCGCGCGCCACGGACTTGTTGTACTGGTCACGCCGCAGGTCGATCTCGTCCTGCATGAGCCGCAGTTGCTCCACCTTCTCCCGCTGCCCCATCACCTTGGCCTTCTGCTGCTCCAGCAGCCCGGAGGAGGCGCGCGCGGCGTTAAGCGCCGCGCCGCCGTTGGTGGCGGCGTTGTTGCGTTCATTGGCCACCTGCTGGGCGAGCAGGCTGCGCCGCAGCTTCAGCTGGAGAAGCTGGGGATGGTTCGGACCGAGCGACTTGGAGAGCTCGGCGAGCTCGGCGTCGAAGGTGGCCAGCTGGGTGGCGGCCGGCGACGTCCCGGCGCTCGGCGGCGCGATCATCGGGCCCGAGCCCTGAGCCGCCAGGGCCGACAGCCTGGCGCTGTCGAGGTCGATCTTGTCGTCCTGCAGGACGATCCCATTCGCCCGCTCGAAGGCGGCCTTCGAGCCTTCGGCGGTGAACAGCATCGCCTTGGCCTTTTCGGCCTGCGCCTCGTACCACTCCGCATTGCGCCGCGCGGTCTCGCGACGGCTCTGCAGGGTCATGTCCATATAGGCCTTCAGCAAGGCGTCGGAGACCCGCTTGGCCTCTTCCGGCGAACTGGAGGCGTAGGTAATTTCCAGGATGTTGCTGCCCATGATCACATTAGCGTCGGCGCCGTCCTGCACCCGCTGGGTCGCCCAGGCCATGAAGTCCAGGTCGCGACCGGTGCTGCGATTGCGATAGGCCTTCTGGATCGCCGGATCCTTGTCCCACTTGAGGTCCTGCGCGGCCATGCGCGCGACCTGCTGGTCCTTGATCATCTCGGTCTGGGTCTTGGTGTAGGCGCGCATGAACGCCGACGAGATTACCTCGCCGGTGATCGGGTCGGGCTTGATGACGTCCAGCATCACGCGCGACTGGGCCTCATATCGAGGCTTCACCAGTTCCACAACCGCGGTGCCGGTCACGAAACAGATCACCGCCGAGGCCAGGATCAGGAGCCGGTAGGCCCAGATGATTCTAAGGAAGTGGAAGATGTTCATCGAGCTTGCCTTCCAGGTCCCTAGAACAGCTTTTCGCCGAAGTTGATGACGTCGCCAGCCTCGACCTTGTCGTCCAGATTGACCTTCGTCTTCTTGCCGGCGCGCATCACCGTGAACTTCTTTTCTGAACCGGTCTCGGTGACGCCACCGGCCTTGGCGAGCGCCATGCGGAAGGTCAGGTCGGTCTTCATCGAGAACGCGCCAGGCGATTTGACCGCCCCGTTGAGGTAGTAGGTTTCGGCCACCGGGGAGAAGATCTTGTCGCCGGGCCTGACATAGGGATCCTGCTTGTCGTCCCCGGTCGCCAGGTCACGAATGTACAGCCGCTTTTCAGGGCCATTGTCGGGGCGCACGATCAGGAAATCGGCGGCGCCCTCGCGGACCCCTCCGACGCGGGCCAGGATCTCCGACAGGCGATACGGCCGGTTGATCGGCACCAGGCCCGGCGAGCCGACAGCGCCCAGCACGGTCACGTAGCGGCTGGCGTAGCCCACCACCTCGATGGTCACCACGGGGTCGGCGTAGAAGCCGCCGTCCTTCAGCGCCTTGCGGATGGTGTCCGAGAGTTCGGCGGTGGTGTGGTCGACGGCAACCACCTTGCCGATCATCGTCAGCTGGATGGTGCCGTCGGCCTGCACGCGGGCGCGACCGCCGAAGCCGCCGACGCCGCCCAGCAGGCCTACCTCGACCACGTCGTCGCGGCCGAGCACATAGGCCGACGACGTAAGGTCGGCCCCCGCGATGATGCCTTGCGCCGGGGGCGCGGTGACCGGCGGGGCGACCGATCCGGCCTGCGACGGCATCGCGGCCGGCTGGGCCGAAGCCAGGCCCGGGCCGATCAGGGCCATCGCGGCCGCGGCGAGGGAGACGAGGAAGGTCCGGGCGCTCATAGGCTGTTTTCCAGGCTTAGAATTCAAACGTGGCCATTAGGCCGACGCGCGTAGCTGTGTAGTTGAACTCTGGCAGATTGGTGTTGCGATCATCATAAACGACATCGACTCCTAAGGAGACGTGTCGGCTCTGCCGGTAAGTTACGGAGCCCGACGTCGTGTAGCTGCGCGAGTTCGTAATCACCCTGAAGGTCGTGGTCGTGTCGACGTTGGATTTCACGTCCGCGATCCGATAGCCGGCGTTGACGCCGATGCGCGTGCCCAGCCTGTAGTGGGCGTTGATCTGCCCCGAGGTGGTGATGTCGTACAGCTTTCCCGCCCGCGACGTGGGCAGCACGGCCCTGGCGGCGCCGACATCGATCTCGAGGTTGTTGCCGAACCGGTATGACGCCTGGCCGGAATAGGTGGTGCTGCTGAACTTCGGCTTCACCCCGGGCGGCGCGAACCCGCGCTTGACCAGGGTCCGCCCGATATTGCCGCCGACCTGCAGCCGCGAGCCGAAGCTGTGCTGGAGGTTCACCCCGTAGGTCGTGCTGAAGAACCCGTTCCCGACCGGCTGGCCGGGGATGATCTGGTTCGGGAGCTGGTTTTCGGAATAGTTGTAGATCAGCGAGACCTTGCCCAGGGTTGCATTACCGTAGCCCAGTTCCGCCCCCAGGCTCCTGACGGTATTGTCGGCCGTCCTCTGCACCTGTGCGGAGTTGAAGGTTTCCTGGCGCTGGGCGTGGACGCCGCCCTGGATCCCCTGCGCCAGGCCGCACTGCACCCCGACCGCGGTGCCGTAGGTTTCGCGCAGGTTCTTCAGGCCCTGGGTCGAATCGATCTGCGCCAGGTCGCTCTGCGAGGCCGAATAGGTCTCGATGGCGGAGCCCTGGCAGATCCCCAGGGAGGTGACGTAGCCACCCTCCAGGCTGGCCCGGCCGCGATTCAGCTGGGTGTTCTCCCGATGGAAATCGTAGCCGGTCACGGCGTTCAGGAACACCTCCTGCCGGCCGATCGGCTGGACCAGGTCGACCGAGACCGTGGGCTCGAGCGTGTAGTCCTGGCGCACGATGCCCCGCGTCGCGGCCAGGGCCGTGCTCGTGCGCGACACGTTGCTGTCATAGACCGCGCGAAGGCTGGTTGAGGCGTGAAACTCCCGCGTTCCAGTCAAGGGCGGCGGCGACGCGGGTGCGGTCTGGGCATGAGCCACGCCGCCTCCGCACGCGCACGCCAACGCCCCAAGAGCCCATGGCCTCAGCCGCATCCCAACTTGCTCCAGCACCGCGGAAACCATTTCCCCAAGAGTTGCTAACTATCAGCTAAGAGACCGAAAACCTATATCGCAGGACCCTGGGTCAGAGGCGGCTACGTGTGCCTTTGAGGGTGCGCCGAATGGTGCCGAGCAAGTTCCGCGCCGCGTCCGCCAGCGAGGCTTCACGCGCCGCCTGGGCCACCCTCAGGCCGCGCATCCGCGGCCGCGGCTGCAAGGTCAGCGGCAGCGCCGCCGTCCGCGCCAGGATCAGGCGTTTTCGCCGCGCCTGGGACGGCTGCATCTTGCCGACCTCCTCGATGGGCAGGGGTTCGGCCTCGATCCGGCCGGCCGCCAGCGCCGAATCGATCAGCCGGTCGCCGGCCTCGGTCCGGGTGACGATCAGGCTACGGCCTTCCTGCTCTTCGAAGCTGGGATAGCCCTCCTCGTCGCCATACCAGGCGTCGGCGCAGGCGATGTCGGCGACCCCGCCGACCGCGTCGGGACAGATCTTGCAACGGAACTGCACCTCTTTCGAGAGGTGCGAGCCCCAGCTGTCGGCATAGCTCATCTCCGCGGTGCGACGCTCGGAGCGGGCCACGCATGCCCCGGGCCAGCCGCGCCCCCGATAGCGGAACTCGACCACCTCCTCGGCCGGGACCCCCAGGGCGTTCAGGATCCGGCCGACGCCGCCATGGCTGGGCATCCCGCCGCAGAAGAACGACAGGACGATCGGCACATGGCGCGCGACACGCGCATCCTGCCGCGCGAGCCGGCGCAGCGCCGAGACGTCGCAGGGCTTGCCGACGAACGCCATGGCCCCGCCGTCGGCGAGCGCCTGCTCGATCGCCGCCAATGGTGAGGAGGCGGTGTACCGCGAGCCGGCGCGGGCCAGAATCTCCTCTCCGGATCGTGAGATGGCGTTCACATTCCGCGTCGGGTCGGCAGGGTCGGGCGCAATGTGCAGCACCCGATCCACCAGGCCGCTTTCCAGGGCGTGGATCAGCAACCCCGAGATGGCGCCTCCGGACGAGGCTTCGAAGCGGACCTTCGGGTCGGTCGAGGCGCCGGTCATGACCCGCCGCCACGGGCCCCAGGTGGGATGGGTGTTCGGCGCGCCCTGCCAGGGCTCCACGACCGCCCCCGGGCAGCTGTCGGCGATCCTGCGCTCGGTCTCCGGGGTGACGCCGCCTATCTGCAGCGGACGCGCGTAGCCAGGCGGCGCGGACTCCATGCGGATGGCCTGCGGGGCCAGCGCGGCGCACAGTCCGCACCCGGTGCAGAGCTCGCCGTTCAGGACGCGGGTGACGGTGGGCGACTTGGCCGAGGCTGGCTGCATGAGTCCTGACTTCCGAGGCTTGCGGGTGTAGGGCGCCCGCAGCGGCCTGTCAGCCGCATCGCGCGCACGCCAACCTGGCGCCGCGGCGATTTAGTGCCCGTTCGGTTCAGCACTCCTTTACGCGGGTCGGGTCGATAGATAGCGCGAGTCATCTGAAGGGCGTTTGAATGTCAGCCGTGGCCACAGGCGAGCCCTCCGCTTCGCCCAAGCGTCTGCGCATCTGCCTGGCGGCGTCCGGCGGCGGCCATGTGCGCCAGCTGCTCGATCTGCAGCCGGTCTGGTCGCGCCATGACTATTTCTTCGTCACCGAGGACACGGCGCTCGGACAGACCCTGGCCCGGGAACACCGCACCCACTTCGTCCCCCACTTCGCCTGGGGCCAGGCCAAGCTGGGCGCGCCGTTCCGGATGATCGGCCGCGCGGTCGCGAGCCTGTTCCGCTCGCTGAACTTCATGCTGCGCGAACGGCCGGACCTGGTGATCTCCACCGGGGCCGGGGCGGTGATCTTTCCTGTCCTCTGGGGCCGGCTCACCGGCGCCCATGTGGTGGTCATCGAATCGTTCGCGCGGTTC
This sequence comes from Phenylobacterium sp., assembly GCF_025351295.1. Lineage (GTDB taxonomy): Bacteria > Pseudomonadota > Alphaproteobacteria > Caulobacterales > Caulobacteraceae > Phenylobacterium. The sequence goes on along the minus strand of NZ_JANXWD010000166.1, from coordinate 6,386 downwards.
GAGGGGCCGTCCCTGTTCGGCCGGATCGCCGGCCCCCTGGCGCACGACATGGTGGTCCAGTCCGCCAAGCTCGCCGCCCACTACCCGCGCGCCAGGGTGTTCGATCCCTTCCGCATGCTGGAGGGCGACCCGCCGCCCAAGCAGGATCTGCTGTTCGCGACGGTGGGCGCCACCCTGCCCTTCGACCGGCTGGTGGACAGCGTGGCGGCCCTGAAGTCGGAGGGCGCGATTCCCGAGCGGGTGATCGTCCAGACCGGCGTCGGGGGTCACGCGCCGGACGGCCTCGAGGTGTCGGAGACCCTGCCCTTCGACGAGGTGCAGTCGATCCTGCGCGACGCCAGCATCGTGGTCTGCCACGGCGGCACCGGCTCGCTGATCACCGCGCTTCGCCAGGGCTGCCAGGTCATCGCCATGCCCCGCCTCTCTAGCCTTGGCGAACATTACGACGATCATCAGGCGGAGATAACCGAGGCCTTCGCGGCGCGCGGCCTGGCGCTGGTCGCCAACACGCCGGACGAGCTGCGCCAGGCGCTGATCGACGCCCGGGCCCGGACGCCGGTCCTGGCGACCACCGACCCGCAGGCCCTGATGGCCCATCTCGAGACGCTGATCGAGGGGCTGACGCCGCGCCGCCGATGAACGACGCTTCCGGACCCCGGCACGGCATGCTTGTACGCCCAGGACATCCCCGGTATCGCCAGGGCGACAAGCCATGATCCGAACCCTGGTAGCAACCCTACGCCGCTGGACCGGCCGTTCGCAGGCCGACACCATGGCGCAACCGCTGCTGGCGGGTTACCGGGGCTCGTCGCCACGGCTGCGCCGGTTCCTGCTGTATATCTTCCTGGCCGTCGCCTGCGCGGCGTACGGCTTCGCGTTCGGCATCTATGCCCCCGCGAGAATGATGCCGTTCGTCGTACCGGCCGTCGCGGTGACCAGCCTCATCCTCTGGTGCCTTCCACTGGGCGACTATGCGCCGATCTCAGCGCTCGAACCGCTGTTCATCGCCTACTTTGCGGCCTTGCTGCTCTGGCCCAACTACCTGGCGCTGGCGCTCGGCAACCTGCCCTGGATCACGGTGGCCCGGCTTACGGGCGTGCCCCTGGTGCTCACCCTGTTGGCCTGCCTGTCCATATCGAGGCCCTTCCGGACGGAATTGCGGACGATCCTGGGGGCCGACGCGCTGACCTATCGCTTCATGCTGATCCTCATCGCGCTGTGGACGGGATCGATCCTGCTCTCGTCCGATCCCGGCACGTCGCTGAACCGATATTCGCTCGCCATGCTGAACTACGCCGGGATCTTCTTCGTCAGCTGCTACCTGTTCAGCCGCCCGGGTTTTGCGGATCTTTGGGTCCGCATGCTGCTCGTCATGCTGACCATCATGTGTGCGATGGCCATCTGGGAAGACCGCCTGCAGATCCTGCCCTGGGTGGGCCACATCCCGTCGTTCCTGTCGGTCGACGATCCGGTCGTGCAGAAGATCCTCAGGCCGACCTTCAACACTCTGGACGGCAACTATCGGGTCAAGGCGACGGCAACGACCCCGCTTGGCCTCTCCGAACTGCTGGGCCTGTCCATGCCGTTCACCATGCATTTCCTGATCGGCAAGCACGCCTGGCAGCTCCGCCTTGCCGCCGCAGTCCTGCTGCCGCTGTTCGTCTATGTGATCCTGCTGACGGACTCTCGCCTCGGCGTCGTCGCCGGTTGCGCGTCGGTGATGTTCTATCTGCTGATCTGGGCGGCGTTGCGGTGGCGTCAGCAGAAGACTAGCCTGCTCGCGCCGGTGATCGTGATGAGCTACCCGGCGCTGTTCGCCGCCTTCATCGCGGCGACCTTTCTGGTCGACAAGCTCAAATACAAGTTCTGGGGGCGCGGCTCCCAGCAGGCCAGCACCCAGGGCCGCCTGGACCAGTGGTCGATGGGTATTCCGAAGATCATTCTGAATCCGATCGGACACGGCATTGGCCAGGGTGCGGAGACGCTGGGGTTCAGGAATCTCGCTGGAGAACTGACGATCGATTCCTATTGGCTGACAGTACTGCTTGAGATCGGCGTCGCCGGATTTATCGTCTACTACGGCCTGATGCTGCGGGGCGCCTTTTCAGCCGCGCGCACGGTCGTAAACATGGGACAGGACCGCGAATTCGGATTGTTGCTGCCGATGTCCGTGGCGCTGCTGAATTTCGTGATCGTGAAGATCGCCTTCAGTCAGGATGCCAATCATCCGCTCATCTTCATGATGCTGGGCGCCACCGTCGCGCTGACCTATCGCGCGAGCAAACTCCGCCCGCTGCCCGGCGCCGATCTGCGCGCCGTCGCGAAACGCGCCAACCGGCTGGCGAGGGTGCGCGTGCGCTAGAGCCTTTCTGGTTCAAGTGGATTCACGTGGACCAGAAAGGCTCTAACTCTTTGAATTAGAGTGCGTCGGGCGGCGAAACCGGAATTCACTTTCGCCTGACGCGCTCTAGGCGCCGTTGAGGATCGAGCCGACCACCGAGACGCCGTCCTGCGCCAACTGCCGCGCCAACAGCTCGGTATCGTCCACAAAGCTGAAACTGCGGCGTCCCACGATGATCGCGTATCCGACGGCGACGGCGATCGAACGGGCGTCGGCGGATCGGTTGGCCGGCGGCGTGTCGACGATCGTGCAGGCGTAGTCCCGCAGGCTTGCGCCGATGAAGGCGCGAAACCGCTCTCCGGCGACCAGCTGGTCGGCATCGCGCGACGCGCCGCCCGCGAACATCAGCGACAGGTTGGGCAGCACGTCCTCCTGGACGAGGTCGCGCGGGTCCAGCTCCGATCGCAGCACCTGCTGCAAACCGGCGGAGGCGGACCGCGGGCGAATGATCTGGTCCAAGGTAGGATTGCGCATGTTGGCTTCCACCAGAAGGGTCGCGACCCCGGCTTGCGCCAGGGCGACGGCCAGGTTGGCGGCGGTGAAGGTGACGCCCGTTCCGGATGACGGGCCGCAGAGCGCCAATCCGCGGCGGCCATCGCCAAGGTGACGCTCCTTCACCTCGTGGGCGATCCGATGGAAAGCGTCCGCCGCCGCACTCGATGGCAGGGCGACCGTCGCGAGGGCCGGCGAGATCTCATAGACCCCCGGCTCGGACGCGGGCCGAGCGGCAATGACCGGTTCCGCCGCGACCGGCGCGGTCGTCGCGGCGCGCCGCTTCGCCCATCCGATCATGCGGCGGCCGCGCGCCGTGCGAACAGCTTCATGGCGCCCCGCGCCTTGCGGCCGGCGAGGTTCGGGACGACGCCGAGGATCGAGGCGCCCACCGAGGCCTCGAGGTCCCGCGCATTCCGCACCCGGCGATTCAGCAACTCGGTCAGGATCGCAAGCAGAACGCCCAGGGACAGGCCAAGGAAGCCCGTGCCCCCGAGGATCAGCCAGGGGTTCGGAAAGACCGCCTGCATCTTGGGCTCCGGCGGGCCCAGCGGGGCGAGGCTGGCCTGCTGCAGCGCCGTCAGCTGCCGCAGCGCAAGGATCTTGGTATTCAAGCCCTTGAGCGTCTCCGTCATGCTGTCGATCTCGTCCTGCAGGAGGCGGATCTGGAGCATCAGTGGCCGCTGCGACAGGACCTTGTCGCGCTGCATCTCGATCGCGCCCTGCCGGGCCCGTTCGGCGACCCCGGCGCCTGAGCCGAGGGCCCCGAGGATCGCGGTCTCCCGCGCGACCTCAGCCTTCGTCGCATCGCGCGCCGCGATCATGGCCTTCAGGCGGGGATTGTTGGGGCCCAGGACCTTGGTCGCCTCGGCGAGCGCCGCCTCGATGGTCAGCAGGCGCGAGGCCGATGGAATCCCCGGGTTCTTTTCGATCACCGGCGGCCGAATGGCGATCACCATGTCCGCCAGGCGGCGCGCCTCCATGGACGGCATCGCGCCATTCTGCTTCTCGAGGCCGGCCTTGGCGGCCTGCAGCTGGGTCAGCCGCGTCAGAATCGTGTCGGCGCGGGCCGACAGCGCCTTGGCCCCCTCGCTCGCGCCGGAGCGGCTCTCGTCGAGCGACGACTGGATATAGGCCGCGCGGATGGCGTCGACGATCTGCGCGGCCAGCACCGGCGATGACGACGTGTGGGTGATCACCAGGATATTGCTGTCCTCAAGCCGGTTGACGCTGGTGCTGGCGATGATCCGCCGGGCGACCCAGCGCGGGAACTCGTCCGGATCCACGCCCGCAGTGCCGCTGAACGCGGTCTGCAGATCGACGTTGTCCAGCAACCCGAGGGACTCCGCGGCGGGAACCGCGACCTGATAGTCCTGGATCGCTCGCATCTGCGACGCCACATAGGCGTCCGACTCCTTGCTGGACACGAACTCGCCGGTGATCGGGTTCGGCTTGATGAATTCCAGCACGACCTTGGCGGAGGCCTGATATCTCGGCGACGATGTCAGGACGACGAAGGCCCCGCCCAGCAGGCAGGCCGCCGTCACGACCAGGACGATCACCCGTCGTATCCACACGATTTGGACGATCGGCCAGAGGTTCATGGCGGAGGCGGGTCACCGGGCTGCGAGTCACGCGATACATAGCTGACGACCGCGCCGGTTGCACAGGGTGCGGATCGTCACCGGCCGACACGCACGCCATCGCTTTGGCGCAACGCCTCGGCAAGCCGCACGTCCGACCCTGGGGAACGCTAGCAGGCCTTTCGGCGCCGGAATGTTAAGATCGCCGGCGGAAATCCGGGCCCGCCGCGGCGATCGCTGGCGCCTCAGAATCGACGTGGGCCAGTGATTAAGCAAACAGAAGGCACGGCGGCGGCATAAGAGACATCTGTGAGCGGATCGCGCCCGTAGGCGTTCTATAGTCCCGACGCGCATCGACGATGGAGAAGAGTTTGGCCGGCTGGAACCCCTTCAAGCGCAAGGCGCCGACGCCCAAGGCGGCTCTTGCGGAGGCCTCCGACTCCGCCGTGGTCAAGCCGCTGGTCCGCGGCAACGCCCGCAGGGGCGCCGAGCCGGTCGGCCTGCCGCGGTTCAACACCACCGCCAGCGACCAGATGAGCGGCCGGGGCGGCGACCGCTTCAGCGCGGTGCGCGCCAAGCTGCGCCACGCCTTCACGCCCTCGCAGCCCATCGCCGACCGCCGCCTGTTTGCCGGCCGCGACGATGTGCTGAAGACCATCATCCGCTCGATCGAGGACCAGCGCCTCCACGTCGTGCTCTATGGCGAGCGCGGCATCGGCAAGACCTCGCTGGTGCACATCCTGAGCCAGGCGGCCGTCGAGGCGCGCTACATCGTCGTCTATACCTCGTGCGGCGCCAACTCGAACTTCGACGAGACCTTCCGCGCCGCCGCCGCCGATATTCCGCTGCTGTTCCACTCCGGCTTCTCGCCGACCGCCGCCGAGACCGAAAAAGGCTCGTCGCTCGCCGATCTGCTGCCGCCGGAGCCGTTGTCGCCGCGCAAGTTCGGCGACCTCTGCGCCAAGCTGACCGGGACCCGCGTCCTCATCATCCTCGACGAATTCGATCGCGCCGAGTCCGGCTCCTTCCGACGCGACGTCGCCGAGCTGATCAAGAACCTGTCGGACCGGCTCGGCCGGGTGCAGCTGGTTCTGGCGGGGGTCGCCGCCGACCTGACCGAACTGGTCGAGCACATCCCCTCGATCCGCCGCAACATCTTCTCCCTCCGGGTCCCGAAGATGACGGAGGCCGAGGTCCTGCAGATCGTCGCCAACGGCGAACGCGAGGCGGACATCAAGTTCGACGCCGATGCCAGCGCCTCCGTGGTCACAGTGGCGCGGGGGTCGCCCTATCTGGCGAACCTGCTCTGCCACCATGCGGGGCATGTGGCCCTGGACGAGGGCCGCGCCACGGTGATCCCGGCCGATGTCGCCGAGGCGGTCGGTCAGGCGGTGCGCGAGTTCGAGGCCCGGGTGCCGACCCCGATCCAGGCCCAGGTCCGGCGGCTGTTCGAGAAGGGCCAGGCGGAATCCATGGCCCTGGCGGCGCGCGCCGCGCTCAGCATCGATGGCCCGATCTCGGCCGCCGACATGGTGGCCGCGGGCGAGGTGACCGCCCGCAAGGCCGAGGAGATCGTCGAGACCCTGACGGCCGAAGGCATCCTGAAGCGGTCGCAGGACGGCGACGGCGAACGACGCTTCACCTTCGTCGAGGAGGGGCTGCCGACGCTCATCTGGATGACCTGGGCGCAGCGCAACTTCCAGCCGGATCCCAGACAGGCGCGGGCGGCGACCGGGTCCTAGGCTACCGAGCAAGGCCGGCGGGAGCGAGGTCGGCCACACGGCGAAGCGTGGACGCGTCGGGTCAGGGCTTCTTGTTCGGATCGTCGCGCTTGTCGCGATGGTGGCGGCCGGCGTCGATCCGGCTCCAGACGACGATCCCGATCATCGCGGCGACCAGAAGCGCGAGCG
>NZ_JANXWD010000162.1 GCF_025351295.1 Phenylobacterium sp. | reverse complement strand
CCCGGGCGGGACCGCCCGCGACATCTCGCCCGCCGCGCGGGCGAGGCCAATCGGCACGACGACGGGCGAGGCTTTCGCCCCGCCCGTCGCCGCGGAAGCTAGACTACTTCGGGGCCGGCGCGGCCGGAGCCGCGGCGGCGGCTGCTCCTGGCGCCTTGGCCGCTGGCGGCGGCGGCGGCTTGTAGGCCGCATTGTAGACGATGGCCTTCTCCGCCGCCTTGCGCATAACCTCGACCTTCTTCACCACCGAGCTCTGCGCCTGCTGCTGGCGCAGCACGTTCATCGCATAGGCCGCCGCCATGTCGCCGCGGAAGGGCACCGCGCGCGACCCGTTGATCTGATTGAACATCAGCGAGCCGTTCTGCGGGATCACGAAGACCTCGCCCGGCGGCAGGCCGTTGACCCCCGCCACGAGCCGCGGATCGGCCGACAGGGTGTCGAGCACGACGGCGTTCTGCTGGTAGACCACGTTCTCGGAGTCGAGCAGGGCCTTGACCTGGTCCAGGGTCTTCAGCGGCCGTATGCGATCGGGCGCGATCTTGTTCGGCGCCGCGATCACCTGATCCACGAACATCACCTTGCGGTTGGCGAACATGTCCGGATGGCCCGCCACGAAGGCCTCGGCCTCCGCCTTGGTCGGCTTGGTGACGGTCGCCGCCAGCTTGCGCTCATACAGTTGCGCCAGCAGCGTTTCCTCGCCACGCGCCACCTGGATCGTGAAGTCGGGCGACTTGTCGAGCTTCTGCTTGCGGGCCTCCTGCGCCAGCAGCCGGCGCAGGATGATCCGCTGCAGGGCCTGCTGCTGGGCGGCCTTCATGACCTCGGGATCGCGCGACCCGAAACCGCCAAGTTCGGCGCGCACCTCAAGGGCGGTGATTTCTTCGCCGTTGACGGTGGCGGCCACCTGGCCCTCCGGCTTGCCGCCGGTCAGGCTCTTTATCTTGTCGCAGCCCGACAGCATGACGGTCGCGCCCAGCCCCGCCGCGATAGCGAATGAACGAATTCTCAATTGCCCCTCCCAGACCGATACGACCGTTTGTCGACGGTAATCCTGAACAGTATCAGCCGAAATGCGTTGCGAAAGTGCTGCCTCCGCCCCGCGGCGAAGCTCACCGACGCGATCACGACTCTCGCACGAACGGAATTGTACTGGAAGCAGGCCGGAAGCCCAACTTCCGCTGGCCTGACGACCCGTGGTCGCTCACGGGCGGGGCGCGCCAGTTGGAACGGTGCGGTCGCTCGCGGCGATCAGATCGCGATAGATGGCGTCGATACGATCGATCTTCGCCCCCCAGAGCGCCGTGGCTCCGACGTGCCGGCGCGCCGCGAGGCCCATGACTTGCCGTAGATCGGGATCCACTGTGAGCTTGCGGATCGCATCTGCGACGTCCTGCGACAGCAGGTCCGGCGTCACGGCCCGCAGCCGGATCGCGCAGTCGTCGTTGGTCGCGCTGCCCGGACCGCCGCGATCCACGACGATCAGCGGCAGGCCGTATCCCATCGCCTCGAGCGCCACGTTTCCCCCCGGCTCGCGGTAGCTGGGGAATACGAAGACGTCGGCGTCCCGGTAGAACCGGGCCACCTCTTCCTTCGATTTCCAGCCGTGCAGCGTGACCCGCGCGGTAAGTCCCAATTCCGCGATCAGGGCGGCGCAGGCCGCGCGTTCGGGACCTTCGCCGACGATGTCGAGGTGCAGGTCGAGATCGGCAAGCTGTGGCATTGCGCGCAATATGTCCCGCGCCCCCTTCGTGCGGATCAGGCGGCCCACGTACAGGAGACGCACCGTCCCCTTGCGGCCGGTGCGATCGACCGGGTCGGGAATGCTGTCCAGGCCCGTTTCGCTCATCACTTCGAACCGGCGCAGATCGAGCCCCTCAAGCAGGTCGCGCACATATTCGGCGATCCCCAGGACGCAGTCGGCCTGTTCATAGGTTCGCCGCAACAGGGGATCCAGCCGCATCCTCGCCCGATCGAAGCGGCGCAGATTCATGTACCAGGGCGTCGACCCTTCATCCGCGGCCAGGCCCGGCGGGGAAGACAACCCCCCACCCACCGGGCCCATCACCAGCGGAATGCCAAACCCAAGGGCAGGCGACGGATAGCGCATGGCCACCGGCACGACCTGGTGGGCGACGTCGAAGTGTTCGCCGCGTGAGATCGCCTCGCGGATCCAGCGGCGCGCCTTGATGTAATAGGGAACATAGCCGGGCTTGAGCATGGCGTTCAGCCGCTCGGCTCGACCGACCAAGGGCGGCTCGATCCACTCGATCACCCTGAGCCCGGGCAGTTGATCGGCGGCCGGCCGCGCCCCGCGCCGATGGTAGGTCAGAAGCGTGACGTCGTGCCGCTCGCCCAGGTGTTTGGCCCACTGGTAGGCGACCCACGCCTCGCCGACGTCATCTCCGTTGCAGACCGGCGCCAACAGCAGCAACGACACCATCAGTCCAGCCTTCCGCATCCGTACGCAACGTCGTTGTCCGCCGACGTCGCCAGTGAGGGCCCCACCTTGCAGCGACCCGACCGGCGCACCAACGTAGGGGCAGAGAATCGCCGTCTACATTCTACGTACAGCCCCAGGCGCCTGCACCGTGGCAATCGTCCAGGCCCACAATCGGCCGGCCTATTCGACAATTCGGGCGCCGTTGTCCAAGGCGGGCTAGTTGGAAATGAGCGAAGGCGGCCGGGCGGTTGACCCTCAGACTTTGGAAGGCGAGCATCGTGAGTTCGAGCAGTCATGTCGCCGTGGTCATCATCGGCTTCCGCAATCCGGGGGACATCGAGACCTGCCTGGCGTCCCTCGCCCTGTCCACCCATGCCGACTTCACGGTCTACATCTGCGAGAACGGCGGGAACGAGGCCTATCGCCTGCTGACCGCCACAGCGCCGGATCGGTTGCCCGGCGGGCAGGCCGTCGTCACGCTGAACCCCGGTGACAACCTGGGATATGCCGGCGGGATCAACCACTGCATAGAGGCGGCCCGCGGCGCCTATCGCGCCGTCTGGATCTTGAATCCGGACACCGAGCCCCAGCCCGACGCCATGGCCGCGCTGCTTCGCCGTCTCGATCGCGGCGATGTCGAAGCCGTCGGGGGCGTCATGGTCTCGACCAACGGCCAGGTGCAGGGCTATGGGGGGCGCTGGCGGCCGTGGCTGGCCATCGGCGGATCCATCGGTCTGTTCGCACGCGTGGACGATCCCGTGGACCCCGCGCAGATCGAGGCGGAACAGGCCTATCTGATTGGCGCTTCGATGCTGGTGAGCCGCAGGTTCATCGAGCAGGTGGGTCCCATGCGCGCCGACTATTTTCTCTATGTCGAGGAGGTGGAGTGGTGCCTTCGCGCCCGGCGCAAGGGGTTTCGCCTGGGCTTCGCACCGGACGCCATCGTCAGGCACCACCAGGGCACGACCACCGGCTGGGCGGGACCGTTCCATCAGCGCCCGAAGCTGTCGATCTACCTCGACGCGCGCAACCGCGTGCGGCTGACGCGACAGATGAACCCCTGGTTTCTGCCCACCGCCGTGACCGGGATACTCCTGCATTCGGTCTGGCGCTACGCGCGTAGAGGGGCCTGGCGCCAGGTGGGCTACGTTTTCGAAGGGGTCGCGGCGGGCCTCAGGGACGAGTCCGGTCGTCCATCCTGGGCCGGCTAGGTCTCCGAGTGGGGATGTCATACGCCGGTCGACTGGTCTCCACGGACCAAACGCAAACCCCGCATCCAAACGACGAAAACCGCCGACCTTGCGGTCGGCGGCTCGTCAGTCCTAGATCGGTATCGGCTTAGACGGCCGAGAGGGCCGTGCGGCGGCGCGAACGGAGCATCGCGCCCGCCCCACCGAAGCCCACCATCATCAGAGCCCAGGTCGCCGGTTCGGGAACCGCGATCGCCGAGATGTTCAGCGTGCCGGAGTAGCTGGCGGCGTCCTTCAGAGCGGGGCCCGCGGAGACCACGGAGCCCTTCAGGACGATGGCGTGAGAACCGGCGGTCAGCAGGGCCGTGGTCAGGTCCCAGGTTTCGGCGCTGGGATCGAAGCCGGTCTGCGTGAAGGCGAAGCCGTCGAGCTTCACGGAGGTGAAGTCGATGTCCTTCTTGCCGCTCTTCAGCTGGATGGTGACCACCGACGAACTGGCGTCGTTCAGGCCCGTGGTCATGAAGTTGAACGTGTGGGTGAAGGCGCCCAGATCGGTGGTCGTCGCGCCGAAGGTGGCGGTGCCGAACAGATCCAGGTTTACCTGGTTGATGTTGGTGAAAATCGTCACCGCGCCGGCCGAGCTCGCGCTCGCCATAACGGCTACCGCCGCCACCGCGCCCAGAAATTTCGTCATCGTACGCATGAAAAGCCCCTTAACCTAACCAAAGCCAATAGCTCGACATTAGGAATTCGTCAATCATTCCCATCGCGAGGCCTGTGTTGCGAACCAGGCGACCCCGGTCCGCTCAACGGACCTCGCTAGTCCGCCTGAACCCACAAAGCCTTGGTCTTAATCTTCCGGCAACCGTATTCCCCACACGGGCGAGTAGGTTTCACCTAACGCATAGGGTGAGTTTGAAAAATGGGCGCCCCGCCGCCGGCGTCGGCCCAGCCTGCTCACGGGCTGTTCAGAATAGCCCGGTGCTAGGCCCCGGCGCGTCCCGCCAGCTCGCGCAGGTACTGGCCGTATTCGCTCTTCGCCTGGACCTCGGCCTGCTTCATCAGCTCCGCGCGGTCGATCCAGCCGTTCCCGAAGGCAATCTCCTCCAGGCAGCCGATGCGCAGGCCCTGGCGCTGCTCGTAGGTGCGGATCAGCTCCCCGGCCTGGATCAGGCTGTCGTGGGTGCCGGCGTCCTCCCAGGCGAAACCGCGGCCCAGCAGCTCCACGTGCAACTCGCCCTGCTTGAGGTAGAGATCGTTCAGCGCGGTGATCTCCAGTTCGCCACGCGCCGAGCGCTCCAGCGTCTTGGCCATCTCGCTGGCCCGGCCATCGTAGAAGTATAGGCCGGTCACCGCGAAATTGGACTTCGGCTTCGCCGGCTTCTCCTCGATGGACAGCGCCTTGTTGTCGGGCGACAGCTCGACGACGCCGTAGCGCTCCGGATCGTGCACCGGATAGCCGAACACCGTCGCGCCCTGCGTCCGCGCATCCGCCGCCTTCAGCATCTGCACGAAGTTCTGCCCGAAGAAGATGTTGTCGCCGAGGATCAGGACGCTGGGCTCGCCGGCGATGAAGTGCTCGCCCAGCAGATAGGCCTCGGCCAGGCCGCCCGGCGTCGGCTGGATCACATACTCGAACCGCACCCCGAACCGCGACCCGTCGCCCAGCAGCCGCTGGAAGCCCGCCTGGTCCTCGGCCGTCGTGATGATCAGGATCTCGCGCACGCCGGCCAGGAACAGCACCGACAGCGGATAGTAGATCATCGGCTTGTCGTAGACCGGCAGCAGCTGCTTGGAGACCGCGATGGTCAGCGGGTGCAGCCGGGTGCCGGCTCCACCGGCCAGGACGATGCCCCTTCTCACGCCTTCACCAGGCCCAGGCGCTCGGACTGGAAGCCCCGCTCACGGATGCGCTCCACCCAGCCGTAGTTGTCGACATACCACCGCACGGTGCCCTCCAGACCGTCGTCCAGCGCCATGCGCGGCCGCCAGCCCAGCTCGGTCTCCAGCTTCGAGGCGTCGATGGAATAGCGGAAGTCGTGGCCCGGCCGGTCGGTGACGAAGGCGATCTTGTCGGCGTGGGGGGTGTTGGCCGGCGCCATCCTGTCCAGGTGGGCGCAAATGGTCTTGATCACGTCCAGGTTCCGCTGCGTGGCGTCGCCGCCGACGCAGTAGGTCTCGCCCAGCCGGCCCTTGCTCAGCACCAGCAGCAGGGCGTCGGCATGGTCGTCAACGTGCAGCCAGTCGCGCACCTGCCGGCCGTCGCCGTAGACCGGGATGGTCTTGCCCTCCAGCGCCCGGGTGATCACCGTCGGGATCAGCTTCTCGGGAAACTGATAGGGGCCGTAGTTGTTCGAGCAGTTGGTCAGCACCATCGGCAGGCCAAAGGTGCGGTGCCAGGCGCGGACCAGGTGGTCGGCGGCGGCCTTCGAGGCCGAATAGGGCGAGTTGGGGTCGTAGGGCGTATCTTCCGTGAAGTCGCCGTCCTCGCCAAGGGCGCCGAACACCTCGTCGGTGGAGACATGGTGGAAGCGGAACGCGGCCTTCTTCGCCGCCTCCAGCTTCGTCCAGTACGCGCGCGACACCTCCAGCAGCACCGCGGTGCCCAGGATGTTGGAGCGCACGAAGTCCAGCGGGCCTTCGATGGCGCGGTCGTTATGGCTCTCGGCGGCCAAGTGCATCACCGCGTCGGGCTGATGCCGGGCGAACACCGCCTCGACCGAGGGTCGGTCGCAGATGTCCGCCTGCTCGAAGGCGTATCCGGGCTGGCCGGCGACGCTCGCGACATTCTCCAGGTTGGCCGAATAGGTGAGCACGTCCAGGTTCACCACCTGGTGGCCATCGGCGATGGCCCGGCGCACGACGGCGGACCCGATGAAGCCGGCTCCGCCCGTGATCAGGATCTTCAAACCTACCCCCAGAGCTGAAACGAGGGCTTCCCTTACTATGAAAGCCCACCTGTTCAAGGCGATACATTCTCAGGCGCCAGGGCCTAACGTCCGGTGACCAGGGCGAGGTCGATCTTCGCCGCCGTGGTGTCCGCAGGCGGCCCGTGGCGCCTCTCGATGTCCTTCTGAAGCGCGCGTGCGGCGAAGGCGTGGCCGGTGAACAGGGTGTCCAGCGCCCAGCCCACGAAGGGGACGCCGTCGAGGGCGCTGTCCACGCCCAGATAGGCCGCCATCCGCACCAGCGTGCCGCGCGACGCGCCGGCCCGGAACGCCTCGTTCAACAGCACGCCGGCCGCGCCCAGCGAATAGACCAGCCCGGCCACCGGGACCCAGGCCAGGACGCCGTCGAGCCCCAGGCCCCACGGCCCGATGCCGATCACCCGGTCGGAGAGCTGCTTGATGCGTTCGGCCCGTCGCCAAGCCGTGTGCGCGCGCTCGCGGTGGTCACTCATGCGGTGTCAAAGCGGTGCGCCCTGGCCGCGGTTCCCGTGGACGGTTCCGTCTCAGATCATGTCGCCGGCCGCCGCGTCCAGCAGCAGGAAGATGCGGCCCGCCTCGGCGCCCAGCAGGCTCTCCAGCATGAAGCCCTCCGGATCGCGGCCGATGGCGTCGTCGATCAGGGTCTTGTAGCGGCGCACATAGACCTCGGTCTGGCGCTTGACCTCGTCGTCGGTGAACAGCCGGCGCGCGATCCGGCGGGTGGCGGCCGGGGCCAGCTTGCGGACCACCTCGCGAGCACCGTCCAGGTCGCCGGTCTGCACGGCCGCGGCGATCGCCTCGATCCGCGCCATGGGCAGCAGTTTCTCGGCGTCGACGCCCATGCGGACCAGTTCGGCGCCCAGCACCTCCTCCAGCCGCTCGCCCTCCCCGTCCGAGCCGTCGAGGGAGGCCAGCAGGTCCTTCCAGGTCCAGGGCTCGCCGCCCTCTTCGCCATCCTCGGCGTCGGTCGCCCCCGGCGGCGACCCCCCGCTGGCGGCCTCGAACACCGCCGTGAACTCCTTGTCCGTGGCGGTGGGCGTCAGGCGGATGCGGTTGCGCAGGCCGATCCGGTCGGCCAGGGCGGCGGCCGCGGCCTGCTCGGGGTCCTGCGCCGGCGCGACCGGGGTCGTCAGTTCCAGCGGCTCGTCGAGCTCGGCGGGCGGCGCGGCCCTGGCGCGGCGGGCCGGCGCCAGCGGGATGGCGGCCAGCGGGACGGCCGCCAGGGCTGGGGCCGGTGGGGCGGCGGTGTGCGCGGAGGCGACCACGCCCATCAGTTTCACGGCCTCCGACAGCATTTCGAAGTTGCGGCGCACGCGGTCCTGGAAGGCCACGTCGATGGCTTCGGCCTCCTGCGCGGTGCGCCGCGCCTGGGCCATCAGCTCGTCCATGCCCTCGGTCACCGCGGCGCGCACCTGGTCGGCCTGACCGCGGGCGGCGGCGGGCAACCTGGCGGCGCGCTGCTCCAGCTCGACCATCATCGCCGTGAGCTCTTCCAGGGTGGTGCGGGCGGAAGCGGCTCCCGCCTCCAGCCGGCGCGCGGCGGCCTCGCCGGCGTCGTCGACCAGCCTGGAGGACTGGTCGACCAGGGCGCGAGCCTCCTCGAGCCGGGCCTCGAACACCTGGTTGGCCTTCTGGCCGGCGCTGAAGGCGGCTTCGGAGAGCTGGTCGACCTGCTCGCGGGCGCTGGCGGCATGGCGGGCAGCGGCGGCGCGGGTCTCCTCGGCAGCTGTGGCCAGGGCGTCGATGGCGGCGCGGGTCTGGGCCTCCAGCTGCGCCCGCTGCGCGCCGGCGGCGGACGAGACGGCGTCCAGGGACTGCAGGGTCGACTGGCCGAACTCCTCGCGCTCGGCCTTGGCGGTCTCGGCCAGGTCGCGGAAATGCAGGGCCGCGTCGGCCATCAGCTGGCGCAGGGCCGCGCCGCCGGAGGTCGCCTGTTCGGTCATCGCGGCGGACGACAGCCGCGCGCCGGCGATGAACTCGCCCAGCTTGGCGGCATGGGCGTCGGCGCCCGCCGCGAACGCCGCGTGATCGGCCTTCAGCGCCTGGCCCAGGCCGACCAGCGCCATGCGTTGCGCGCTGAGGCCGCCCTCCACGGCGCGCACCTGCTCGGCGACGCCGGTCCCGGCGGTCTCCAGGCGGGCGATGTGGCGGGTGAGGTCCTCGCCGGCGGTGCGCGCGGCGTCGCTGGCCTCGCCGGCCGCGGCGGCCAGGTCGGCGGCACGGGCGGCGAGCGTGGTCTCGGCCTCGCGGATCTGGGTCTCGGCCACCTGGGCAGCCTCGGTGACCATGCGCGCCTGCTGGGTCACCGCGTCGGCGACCCGGGTGGCCTGGGCGTCGAGGGTCTGGGCCAGGCCGCTCATCTCGGAGCGCTCGCGGCCCAGGGTGGTGGCCAGTTCCTGGGCGGTGCGCACCGACTGGGCCGTCGCTCCGGTCAGCTTGTCGGTCTCGAAGGCCAGGGCGTCGCGGAGCGCGGTCAGGGTCTCGCGGGCCTCGTCGGCGGCGCCCGCGGCGCGGCTGATCTCGTCACGCACCGCATGGGCCACGTCGCCGGCCCGGGCGGCGGCGAACAGGGCGGGCGAGAGCATGTCCTCGGCCATCGCCTTGGACCGTCGCGCCTCGAAGGCCAGCGTCTGGCCCTGGCGGATCATGTAGGCCGCGCCCAGCACGAAGGCCGCCGGGCCGATGGCCAGCAGGGCGAAGACCGCGATGGCGAACGGGTCGCTCTGCAGGGGCGCGACGTTGCCGCGATAGCCGATGGCGAAGGCGATGGGCCCCAGCGCCCACAGCGCCGCCACGCCGACCGCGATCACCCAGGTCGGCCAGCCGGCGGGGGCGGTCGCGTCCAGGTCGAGCAGCGGATGGGCCGCGGCGTGCGGCGCATGGCGGATCATGTGCTGGCGCACGCCGTGGATCGACATGGGGCCGTCATGGGCCGGGTCCAGCGGGCGGAACCCGACGGCCTCGGCCTCGGAGCCAAAGGGCTGGGGGCCAAGGGACGCGGCCCCCTCGCCCGACACCGCCTGCGGTCCATCCTGCGGCTCCGCATCGGGGCTCCCGAATTGCATCGGTTGCGGCCGCTTGGAGAACTTCATGACAGGCCGTTCCTTCGCATTCGTGAGGGCCGCCTCGGGCGCTTGCGACCGGTCCGGTCGCCCCCGACCGCGCCGCAAGGTCCCGGCCGCCACGATTACCCTTGGCGCGGGCGGACGCAAACAGGCGCGGGGCGATTCGGGACCAGGTCGGGCGGAATGTCGCGCCGCGCGAGCGCGCGGCCCAGGGCCCGATCAGGCCTTGATGACGTGGGCGCGCGGCGTGTCGGGGCCGGCCATCGCCTTGACCATGCGCTCGGCCTTGCGCGGCGAGCGGGCGACCACGCGATGCTCGGCGGGCGGGGGCGTGCGCAATTGCTCGGCGTCCAGGGTCACGCCGAAGTGCGACAAGGCGGCGGCCGACGAATGCACGACCACCGCCGCCACCATTTCCGTCAATGTCGCCATGGGGTCCCCCCGGGGACAATTCCGCCGGTCGCCGGTATAGGGCAGGGCCAGGCGCACCGCGAGATTGCGCAACGTGAAATCTTTGTCATGCGGCGACGGATGGCCCGGACCGTCATGGCGGCCGTTCGCCGGACCCGGTCGCCGCGGCGGACCCGCCGCGCTTCAGGCCAGCAGGAAGTCGGAGCCGCCCATGCCCATGAAGCTGAACCCGCCCGGCATCGTCATCGGATCCAGCAAGGCCTGGGGCTCGGGGGCGACGACGCGGATCGGCGCCAGAGCGTCCAGTTGGCTGCCGCTCAGCTGATGGGCCGCGATCCAGGTCTCGACGGCCGCGGCGCCGTGGTCGTCGACGGCCGTGGTTATGACCGTGCCGGTCTGGGTGACGTGGGTGGACTTGTCGAAGCCGATCTGGGCGCCCTGGTTGCCGATCGCGTTGACGATGTCCGCACCCTGGATCAGCAGCCAGGTTTTGTTGTCGCCGGCAAAGGAGACCAACTGGTTGCCGCGCAGGGTAAGGTCCGTCGCGCCCTGGATGCGGATCCCGTTGTAGCCGGTGCCGACGATCAGGTTGTCGGCGATCGTCACCCGTTGATAGGGCAAGGTCCCGATCTGGTCGCGCAGGAAAATGCCCTGGGTGTAGGCGCCGTCGCCCCGAAAGATCACGTTTCCGGAGATCATGATGTCATGGGAGGGGGTCTTGGTGCCGGAGGTCCAGAACTGGATCGCATCGGGGTGATCGATGGCGTTGGGCGAAAAGTTGCGGAAGGTATTGCCGGTCAGGACGACATTGCTCACCTCGGCGAAGTCGAAGCCGTCCGAGCGCAGGTCGTGGGCATTGTTGTCCGTGACCACCACATTGTAGGTCTGGCCGATCGCCAGCCCACGTTCCAGTTGCTGGAACTCGCAGCCGACGACGCTGATATTGCTGCTGTCGCGGACCTGCAGGCCTTCGGCATCGTTGGTGCTGTCGCCGTCCAGCGAGCCGTGGACCTTCACGTCGTAGAAGTGGATGTCGTCGGAACGGCCGACCTTGAAGGCCCAGAACTTGTCACCGCCGTCGCTGTCGCCGGTGTGGTCCAGGGTCGCGAACTCAACATGGCTGAAGGTCATCCCGGCGACGTTGACCAGGTTGAAGTCGGTGATCACCGCGGGATGGGCGGGATCGGCCGAGGTGATCGTGATCCCTTGGCCATAGGACATGTGGTTGAGGTTCAGGCCGGAATAGACGCCGGGGGCCAGGAGCAGGACATCGCCGCCTTGCGCGACCTTCAGCGCCGCCAGCAGGCCGGCCGTACTATCGATCGGCTGGTTCGACAAAGTCCGGCCCCCCGTCAGGATGAGCCGGGCCGGGCCTGAACCCAAGACGCGGCTCGTGGCGGCCAGCACATGACCGCCACGACCGTGTTTAGACCATGCCGCGGCGCCCGTCACCAGGAGGCAAAGGGCCACGCCCAGCGAGACAAGACGGCGCCACATTGGTCATCTTTAGAACAGCCAGCCGGTCTTCGATACCGAGCCGAGGTCGGTGGCGTGCAGGCCCAGCAGGGCGATGCTGTCGCCGTTGCTGAAGGAGATCAGGGCGTGGTGGTCGACTTCCGTGATGGTCGGGGCGAGCCCGGCCTTGATGTAGGCCGAGATGTCCAGCATCTCCTTGCCGGCGCCGCTGCCGAAGTCGGTGATGGTGTCCTTGCCACCGCCCGGCGCGAACCGGAACACGTCGTCGCCGCCGCCGCCGGTCAGCAGGTCGTTGCCGAGGCCGCCGGTGATGGTGTCGTTGCCGAGGCCGCCGTTGATGGTGTCGTTGCCGGCCCCGCCGTCCAGCGCATTGGCCCCGGCGTTGCCGGTAATGCGGTTGTTGAGCTCGTTGCCCCAGCCGCGCCAGCCCTTGTCGTCGTCGGTCTCGATGACCAGGTTCTCGACATTGGCCTCGAGCCAGTGCTCCCCGCGGGCGATGACGGTGTCGATGCCCTCACCGGCCTTCTCGACGATGACCGTCGAACCGTTCTGGACGATGTAGACGTCGTCGCCGGTTCCGCCCACCAGGGTGTCATTGCCGCCGCCGCCGCTCAGGGTGTCGTTGCCGCCGTAACCCTTGATCATGTTGTCCCCGGCGTCGCCGACCAGCGATTCATTGCCGGCATGGAGCACTTCGGGGGTCGGCACGAAGATCGCCTTGGCGGCATTGGCGATCGACTGCAGCACCGCCTTCTGGTCGGCCCCGAGCGCATGGGTGTTCAGCCAGTTCTGCTCGGACGCCGCGCCGTGGTCGGTGATTGCCGTGGTGGCGGCGGTGCCAACCTCGGTGACGTGGGTGGAGTTGTCGTAGCCGATCTGGGCGCCCTTGTTGCCGGTCGACACCACCTTGTCGGAGTCCTGGATCAGCATGTAGGTCTTGTTGTCGCCGTCGAAGGAGACCAGCTCGTTCTTGCTGATGGTGATGCCGTTGGCGCCCTGGACGCGGATGCCGCTGTAGCCGGTGCCGACGATCAGGTTGTCGGAGATCGTCACC
>NZ_JANXWD010000161.1 GCF_025351295.1 Phenylobacterium sp. | reverse complement strand
GCCTGAGGCGCAAGTTTGCAGCCCTAGAGATTCAGAAAACCCAATTATTTCAACTACGAGATTTTGCCTGTTTGAGCGGAAGGGCCATGAGAGGGCGAAAATCGGCCCTCACCGTCGACTTTTTCAACAGCCTGCTAGAGCGATTGGCGGTTCGCATTGAGGGACTTGGATATGAAGTTCCCCCGCAAGCGGGGGAATTGCAGTAACGATCAATCCCTCACGGCTCCTAGAGCCTTTCTGGTTCAAGTGGAGTCACTTGAACCAGAAAAGCTCTACCTCTTTGAATTAGAGCGCGTCGGGCGGCGAAACCGGGATCCACTTGCGCCTGACGCGCTCTAGCCGCCCAGCTCGCTGCCGCCGTCCACCCGCAGCACCTGGCCCGTCGTGTAGCCGCCACGCATCAGGTATAGGTAGGCCTCGGCCGCCTCTTGCGGTTCCCCGATCCGCGGCACCAACTGGCGCTTGGTCATCTCGGCGAACTGCGCCTCGCGGCGATCCGCCAGGATGCGGTCCCAGACGCCGGTGCGGATCAGCCCTGGGCAGACGCAGTTCACCCGCACCGGGGCCAGCTCGACCGCCAGGGCGCGGGTGACATGCTCGACCGCTCCGGCCATCGCGGTCGAGATCGCCGAGCCCTTCGAGGGCCGGTGGGCGATCATCCCGTCGGTCAGGGTCAGCGAGCCGCCGGCCGGCAGCCGGGGCGCCCCGTGCTTGGCCACCGCCACCGCCCCCCAGAACCGCACCCGGAACAGCGACTCGGCGGCGGTCAGGTCGAGCTCCGCCAGGGGCCCGCGTCGGGGGCCGTCCCAATCGCCGGCGGTCACGGCGATATGGTCGAAGCCGCCGACGTCCGTGAAGAAGGCTTCCACCGCGGCCTCGTCGGTAACGTCCACCCGCGCCGCACTGGCCCCGGGGCCCAGCCGGGTGGCGGCGGCCTGGGTGCGGTCCAGGTTGCTGGAGGCCACCATCACCTGCGCCCCCGCCGCCAGCACCGCCTGCGCCACGGCGAATCCGATCCCTGACCCGCCGCCGATCACCAGGACGCGCTTGCCGGCCAATGCCATGTCGTTCTCCAGGGAGACTGCCGAGTCGATGCGGGAACGCTCGCCCGCCGGCGCTATGGCACGAACCGCGCCCGCCAGTGGGCGGCCACGAACTCACGCAGGTCGCGATAGGCGACCGCTTCCATGTCCCGCAGCGCGGCCAGCTTCTCGGCCAGGTCGCCGGCGTCGAAGCGGTTGCGGGCCCGCAGCACCGCGCCGGAGTACCAGGCGTACCGGTTGGCGTCGTCCGACAGCAGCAGGCTGTCGTTGATCACCCGCAGCGCCAGGGCCAGCGCCGTGATGCTGGCCGCGACCCCCAGGGCCAACTGAACGAGCGGAGACGAGGTCGTCAGGCCGAACGCCAGCAGCCCGCCGCCTGTCGCCGCCGCCAACACTGCCGCGGCCGGCAGGATGGCGTTGCCGATCTCCAGCAGCTGCGACCGGCGCATCGGCGCGCGCAGCGAGTCGCTGAGCTTGCGGTCGGAATAGGCCAGCTGGCTGTCGAACCGCTGGCTGCGCAGGTGGGTCAGCAGGATGTCCAGCTCCTCGGAGGGTTCCGGCGGCGTCGGCGGGGTGACCCAGCGCGGATCGACCCACACCTCGCTGTCGGTGACCACGCCCGCCAGCTTGCGGATCTGGGCGGTCATGTCTTCGGGGGAGGGCAGCGCGTCCAGGGCGGCGGCGCGGGTGTGCTTCCACTGGCCAAGCGACGGCGCGTCGCGCATCGCCCCGGCCACCAGGCTCAGGTTGTTCACGATCGCCTGGAAATAGAGGCTGCGCAGCCGCTCGGTCCAGAACCGGTTGCCCAGCCAGCGGGCCTTGGACGTCTGGTCCAGGCAGTGAAACACGCCCAGGCTCGCTCCCGCGATGGCGAAGACCGCCGCCGCCATGCCCGCGAATCCGGCCGCGCCCCCGGCCAGCGGTGAGAAGGCCGCCAGGATCAGGCCCAGCACCGCGCAGCCGACCGAGCCCAGCCCAAGACGCCGGTCCCGGCGCGCATGCCGGTTCGCCGGCTCCTCATAGCGATTGAACTGGGCCCGCAGTTCCGGCCAGTCCAGCACCCGCAGGCCCGCTAGGTGGCGCGCGCCCAGCACCGCGCGCGCCGGTTTGGTCAGCAGGATGTCGTCGTTGGTCCAGTCGGCGAGCGGATCCTGGAACAGCCCAGGCCGGGCGTCGGCCTCGGTCGCGACCGTGGCGGCGGTGCTCATCAGGAAATCCCCGAATCCTGCGCGCCGGTCCCCGGCGCTGACCCATTATGCCGCACCCGCGCCCTTTCCTCCATGCCGCGCTTGCGTGAACAAAAATGGAACATTACACATAAGCGGGTGCCGACCCTGACCCTCAAGCGTAAGCTCGCCATTCTGTCCGATGCGGCCAAGTACGACGCCTCGTGCGCCTCGTCCGGCGCGCCGAAGCGGGATTCGCGGGGCGGCAAGGGTGTCGGGTCCAGCGGCCCCGGCATGGGCATCTGTCACGCCTATGCGCCGGACGGGCGATGCATCAGCCTGCTGAAGCTGCTGCTGACCAACTTCTGCGTCTACGACTGCGCCTATTGCGTGAACCGGGTCAGCTCCAACGTCCCCCGGGCGCGGTTCACGGTCGAGGAGGTCGTCGACCTGACCCTGGGGTTCTACCGGCGCAACTACATCGAGGGCCTGTTCCTCTCCTCCGGCATCATCCGCAACGCCGACTACACCATGGAACAGATGGTGCAGGTGGCCCGCAGCCTGCGCGAGGTCCACGACTTCCGCGGCTACATCCACCTCAAGGTGATCCCGGAGGCCTCGCCCGCCCTGGTCAACCAGGCGGCGCTCTATGCCGACCGCGTCTCGATCAATATTGAACTGCCCAAGGACGAAAGCTTGGCCGCGCTCGCCCCCGAGAAAGACGTCGTCGTGATCAAGAAGGCGATGGGCGCCGTGCGGCTGGGTGTCGAGGCCGGCCAGGAGAAGGGCCGCAAGGCCCGGCCGCCGCCGTTCGCGCCCGCCGGCCAGTCGACCCAGATGATCGTCGGCGCCGACACCGCCACCGACGGGGCGATCCTCAAACGCAGCGAGGGCCTCTACGGCGCCTACAGGCTGAAGCGGGTCTACTATTCCGCCTTCTCGCCGATCCCGGACTCCAGCTCGCGCCTGCCGCTGGAGCGACCGCCGCTGATCCGCGAGCACCGGCTCTACCAGGCCGACTGGCTGATGCGGGTCTACGGCTTCGACCGTGCCGAGATCATCGGCGAGACCGAGGATCTCGACCTGGCCATCGACCCCAAGCTGGCCTGGGCGTTGCGCTGCCGGGGCGACTTTCCGATGGATGTGAACACCGCCGATCGCGAGCAGCTGCTGCGCGTGCCGGGCCTGGGGGTGCGGGCGGTCGACCGGCTGCTGGACGTGCGGCGCTTCAAGCGCCTGACCCTGGCGGACGTGAAGCGGCTGTCGCGCGGCATCGAGACGCTGAAGCCGTTCCTGGTCGCCGCCGACTGGTCGCCGGGCCAGCTCCTCGACCGCGCCGACCTGCGGGCCCGCCTCGAGCCGCGCCAGCTGGACCTGTTCTGATGCAGGTGGTCCGCCTCGCCCACGAGACCGACTTCGACGGCTGGCGCCAGGCGGCCCGCGACCTGCGCGCCCGGGGCGTGGCGCCGGAGGCCGCGCTATGGACCGTCGACGGCGACAATTCGCTGTTCCGGCCGGCGGATGCCGACCTGGAGGAGGTCGCGGGCTCGCCGCCCAAGCCGGGCCCCGGCGCGACGTTCTCCGTGCCCAAGGCGTTCGTGGATCTGGCCGGCCGGGCGATCCTGCACCGCTCGGACGAGCGGTTCGCGCTGCTCTATCGCCTGCTCTGGCGGCTGCAGGACCAGCCGCACCTGCTGCGCATCGCCTCCGACCCGGATGTGGCCCGGGCCCATGACTTCGCCAGCGCCGTCGGCCGCGCCGCCCACAAGATGAAGGCCTTTGTCCGCTTCCGCTGCGCCTTCGACGACCAGGGCGAGGCCTATGTCGCCTGGTTCGAGCCCGCCCACCGGGTGGTCGCCGCCACCGCGCCGTTCTTCGCCCGCAGGTACGCCAACCAGCGGTTCTCGATCCTGACCCCCGACCTCTGCGTCCACTGGGACCGCTGCGACCTGACCGTCACCCCGGGCGCCGACCCGGCCGACGCACCGCGCGAGGATGCCCTGGAAGACTTCTGGCGAACCTACTACGCGTCGATCTTCAACCCCGCCCGCCTGAAGCCCAAGGCCATGCAGCGGGAGATGCCGAAGATGTACTGGCGGAACCTGCCGGAGGCCGGGCTCATTCCGCAGCTGATCGCCGGCGCGGAGGCCCGCACCACCGACATGGTCCGCCAGGCCCCCTCGCAACCCAGCCGCCGCGTGGTCAAGGCCGCGCTCCGCAACAGCCGCGACGCCCCCTACGACGGCATGGCCCCGACGTCGCTGGAGGAGATCGCGGCCGGCGTCGACCACTGCCGCCGCTGCGATCTCTGGCGCGACTCCACCCAGGGGGTGACCGGGGAGGGGCCGCCACGCGCCCGGCTGATGTTCGTCGGCGAACAACCGGGCGACCAGGAGGACCTGGCCGGTCGCCCCTTCGTCGGCCCCGCCGGCCAGGTGTTCGACCGGGCGCTGGAGGACGCCGGCGTGCTCCGCGCCGAGACCTATGTCACCAATGCGGTGAAGCACTTCAAGCATGAGCTGCGCGGCAAGCGGCGCATCCACCAGACCCCGAACCCGGGCGAGGTCGCCGCCTGCCGCTGGTGGCTGGACGGGGAACGGCGGCTGGTCCGACCCCGCGTCATCGTCATGCTGGGGGCCACGGCCGCGCTCGCGGTCACCGGCAAGGCCACCCCGATCGCCAAGACCCGCGGCCAGGCCCTGCAACTGCCCGACCAGGCCCAGGGCGTCGTGACCTATCACCCGTCCTACCTGCTGCGCGTGCCGGACGAGGCGGCGAAGGCTGCGGCCTATGCGATGTTCGTGGAAGACCTCAGGCTGGCCTGGAAGCTGGCGGCCTAGGCTGGCATTCTGGCGCCATGATCCGCACGCTCTTCCTCCTGGCGATCGGCGTCGCGCTCTCGGGCTGTGCTCCGGCCCTGAAGGCCCAGGCGCGGATGACGCACAACCTGAAGATCCAGGAGGCGCTGGCCGACTACCAGAACGCCGGCGCCCCGCTCGACCACTGCGTCAAGGCCAAGCTGGTCGCCATCGCCTACGAAGACGCCCACGAAAGCGCCAACGCCACCGCCTGGCGCGCCCGCGAACGCGAGGACTGCCAAGCCGCCATCGCCGCGATGGGGGTGGACGTCACGGCCGCGCGGCCGGGGACCTAGCTCCACCTTCCAATAAGCTGTCACCCCGCGACGTGTTCGCGGGACCCTCCGTTCCGCTAGAGCGTTCGGCGCAGCGAAACCAGGACATAGGCCCCGCCCAGGACCGCCAACGCCACCCCGTGGACCAGGAAGGCGACGCGGTAGGCGCTGAATTGCGCCATCAGGCCGAAGTTGAGGATCAGCAGGGTGATTGCGCACTGGCTGGCGAAACCCTTCACCGAGGCGACGGTCGCGCGCGCCTCGCCGGAGAGTGCTTGCTGGAAGCGCGCATCGGCCCGCACGTCGGCGATCCGGCACAGGGCGGTGAACGCCACGGCCAGGACCACCGAGGCCAGCGGCTGGAAGATCGCCGCCGCGGCGGCCAGCAGCAGGCCGCCGAACGCCACCAGGGCCGGCAGCGACCAGGGCCGTTCCAGCGGGGCGCGGTGGGCGAGCGCCGCCGCGCTGGCCTGGCCCGCGCCCAGGGCGGCCACGAACAGGGCGATCTGCGGCCGCGCCAGGCCCACGTCGCGGGCGAAGATCTGCCAGTAGTCTTCGCAGGCGGCGAGCAGCGACTGCATCAGGGCGATGAACAGCAGGATCGGCAGCACGCCCGGCCGCTGCATCGCCTCGCCAAGGCCCCGACGCATCACGCCGAGGTAGTCCCGCCGCTCGGTGACCGCCGCCTTCGGGGCGCGGGGGAGCAGCAGGGCCGACGCCGCCCCCAGCAGGCTGCTCGCCGAACTGATGACTGTCAGGGCATGGTTGCCCAGCCCGGCCAGGGGCGCGGCGATCAGAGCGGCCGCCATCAGGCCGGCGAACCGTCCAGTCTGGGCGCGACCGATGGCGCGGGCGTAGTCCTCGGTCCGGCCCTCCGCCTTCAGTTCATCGAACAGCAGCGCCTCGAACGTCCCAGAGACCAGCGCGCTCTTCACGCCCCACAACACGAAGCCGCCCAGGTAGCCCCAAAAGGTCGGGACCAGGGCCCAGAGCAGGAAGCCCAGGCCGCGAAACACCTGGGCCGCGAACAGCAGCCACCGCCGCGAAAGCCGGTCGGCCAGCACGCCGGTGGGAATCTCCAGCGCCACACCGGTCAATGACCAGGCGGCCAGGGCCAGGCCGATCTGGGCCGGGCTCATCCCATGCTCGATGAACATCACCGTGTAGAACGGGAAGATCAGGACGAAGGTGTCGAAGAACCGATAGGCCGTGGCCTTCCAGACCAGGCCGCCCACCTAGGCGTTGAAGCCGGCTTCGGCGAAATCCAGCATGCGGCGCAGCAGGGCCTCGACGTCGGCCTCGCGGGTGACGCCGCCGGACAGGTGGTGCAGCCGGTCGAACTCGGCGAAGCGGTTGTTGTGGACCAGGCCGAGGATGAAATGGAGCCGCCAGTAGACGTCCTCCTTGGGCAGGTCCGGCCGCGCGGCGGCCAGGGCGTCGGCGAAGCGGGCCAGGTGGCTGACGTCGTTGCGCAGCACCTCGCGCATCTCCGCGGTGCCCTCGGAGCGGGCGCGGATGATGAACTGCACCGAGATGCGGCGGTCGTTGTCCGGCGAGGCCCAGCGCAGCGGCGGGGCGAAATAGGCCTCCAGGATGTCGCGCACCGGCGGCTTGCCGTCGTGCCGGCCGCCCGCCTCGTGCAGCATCCGGGCCCGTTCGCGGTTCAGCTCGCTGGTCCGGCGCCGGAAGATCTCGAACAGCAGGCTGTCCTTCGACCCGAAGTGGTAGTTGACGCTGGCCAGGTTGACCTTGGCTTCGGCGGTGATGTCGCGCACCGAGACGTTCTGGAAGCCGTGCAGCGCGAACAGCCGCTCAGCCGCGTTGAACACCGCCGCCTTGGTGGCGGCCTGGGCCTCCTCGGTGGCCTCCGGCGGGTCCTGGATGATGGGATCGGTCATGCGAATCCCTTAGGCGTTACGCGAGCTTAGGTCGAACCCGACCGCGCGCAAACCTAACGCGAGAGCTCCTTCATCGCCTTGTCCAGGCCGTCGATGGTCAGCGGGAACATCCGCTCGTTCATCAGCTGCTTCATCACCCCGATCGAGGGCGTGTAGTCCCAGTGCCGCTCGGCGGTCGGGTTCAGCCAAACCATGTGCTCGAAGATGTTGGCCACCCGGTCCATCCAGACCGCGCCGGCCTCCTCGTTCCAGTGCTCCACCGAGCCGCCCGGATAGGTGATCTCATAGGGGCTCATGGTGGCGTCGCCCACGAAGATCACTTTGTAATCGTGGGGGAATTTGTGGATGATGTCCCAGGTGTTCAGCTTCTCGGTGTGCCGGCGTCGGTTGTCCTTCCACACGCCTTCGTACAAGCAGTTGTGGAAGTAGTAGAACTCCATGTTCTTGAATTCGGACCGCGCTGCCGAGAACAGCTCTTCGCAGAGCTTGATGTGGCCGTCCATCGAGCCGCCGATGTCGAGGAACAGCAGCACGCTGATCTTGTTGCGCCGCTCGGCGCGCATCTGGATGTCGAGGTAGCCCTTCTCGGCCGTGCCCTTGATGGTGCCGCCCATGTCGAGCTCGTCGGGGTGGCCCTCGCGGACCCATTTGCGAAGCCGGCGCAGCGCCATCTTGATGTTGCGCGTCCCCAGCTCGACGCCGTCGTCGAGGTTCTTGTACTCGCGCTTGTCCCAGACCTTCACGGCCCGGCCGTGGCGGCCCTTGTCCTGGCCGATCCGCACGCCCTCGGGGTGATAGCCGTTGGCGCCGAACGGGTTGGAGCCGTCGGGCTTGCCGCCCCGCTCGCCCTCGCCCTTGCCCTCGGCCTGCTCCTTGGCGCGCTGGGCCAGGGCCTCCATCAGCTTGTCGAAGCCGCCCATGGCCTCGATCTGCGCCTTCTCCTCCTCGGTGAGGAACTGCTCGGTCATCTTCTTCAGCCATTCGGCCGGGATGTCCGTGGCGATCCCCTGGTCGACCTTCTCCAGGCCCTTGAAGACATGGCCGAAGACCCGGTCGAACTTGTCCAGGTTCTTCTCGTCCTTCACCAGGGCCGAGCGCGAGAGGTAGTAGAATTCGTCGATCGAACGATCGATGACCGCCTTGTCCATCGCCTCCATCAGGACGAGGTATTCCTTCAGCGTCACCGGGATCTTGGCTTCGCGGAGCTCGGTGAAGAAGCGCATGAACATCAGGGATAACTCGCGTCGAACGTTCGTTTGAACCCGGAGGATGGGGCCGAGGCGCCCCGATGTCCAGTGCGCGACCTGTCTCAGCCCCGCTCTGAGTCCAGCATCGCCATCTGCATGGCCGGGTAGCGGTCACCGGCAGCCGCGCCCTTGGGCACGGCCCGTTCGAGGGCGGCCAGCGCGTCCGGCGACAGGGCGGTCGTCAGCGCCCCCAGGGCCTCGGCCAGCCGCTCCGGCTTGCGCGCGCCCACCAGCGGGACGATGTCGGCGCCCTGGGCCGCCACCCAGGCGATGGCCGCCTGGGCCGGCGTCAGGCCGATGCCCTCGCCCGCCGCGCGCAGCGCCGCCGCCAGGTCCAGGTTCGTCTTCAGGTTCTCGCCCTGGAAGCGCGGGCTGTGGCCGCGGAAGTCGCCCGCCGCGTCCACCTGCACCGCGTGGCCGCCGATCAGGCCGCGCCCCAACACCCCATAGGCGGTGATGGCGATCCCCAGCGCGCGGCAGGTCGGCAGGATGGCGGCCTCGATGCCGCGCGACAGCAGGCTGTACTCGATCTGCAGGTCGACGATCGGATGCACGGCGGCGGCCCGCCGGATCGTCTCGGCGCCCACTTCGGAGAGGCCGATGTGGCGCACGTAGCCGGCCTGCACCAGCTCGGCGATGGCGCCCACCGTGTCCTCGATCGGCACGGCCGGGTCCAGCCGCGCGGGCCGGTAGACGTCGATGTGGTCTACGCCCAGGCGCTTCAGGCTGTAGGCCAGCGCCGTCTTCACGGCGGCGGGCCGGGCGTCGAAGCCCAGGAAGGCGCTGTCGGGCCCGCGCTGGGCGCCGAACTTGACGCTCAGCACCAGCCGGTCGCGGGGCAGGGTCTTCAGCGCCTCCGCGATCAGCAGCTCGTTATGGCCCATGCCATAGAAGTCGCCGGTGTCGATCAGGGTGATCCCGGCCTCGACCGCCGCGGCCAGGGTCGCCAGGCTCTCGGCCCGGTCGGCGTCGCCGTAGAAGTCGCTCATGCCCATGGCGCCCAGGCCGAGGGCCGAGACCGTGGGGCCGGTGGTTCCGAGTTTACGCGTCTGCATGTTCGCCTCCGGGGTTCGATGGCGGTTATCTAGGCCTGTCCATTTCGCGCGTTAATCGGCATTGTGCGTCACGGACTGTACGGAAAATCGCACAATGAGCCGGCTCGAGCTGGACGCCCTCGACAGCTTCGCGGCCATCGCGCGGCATCGCAACTTCCGGCGCGCGGCCATCGAGCGCGGCGTGTCGGCCTCCACCCTCAGCCAGACCCTGCGCGATCTGGAGGCCGGCATGGGCGTGCGGCTCCTCAACCGCACCACCCGCAGCGTGGCGCTCACCGACGCCGGCGCGGCCCTGCTGACCCGCCTGCAGCCGGCCCTGGCCGAGATCGTCGAGGCGGTGTCGGAGGCGCGCTCGGCCCAGGCCCAGCCGCAGGGGAGCCTCAGGATCAACGCCCCCGAGCCGGCGATCGAGCTGGTGCTGGCCCCGCTGGTCGCCGACTTTCTCGCCGCCCATCCGGCGGTGCGGCTGGAGGTGGTCTCCGAGACCGGGCTGGTGGACATCGTGGCGGGCGGCTTCGACGCCGGCGTCCGCTGGGGCGAGAGCCTGGCGCAGGACGTCGTGGCCGTGTCGCTCGGCCCGCCGCAGCGGTTCGTGGTCGCCGCGACGCCGGCCCTGATGGAGCGCGTCGGGGCGCCGATCCACCCGCGCGACCTGCTGGAGCGGCCCTGCCTGCGCGTCCGCTTCCCGAGCGGCGCGGAGCCGGCCTGGGAGTTCGAGAGGGGTGGCGAGGCGGTTCGGCTGTCGCCGAGCGGGCCGCTGATCTCCAGCAGCTCACACCTTCTGTTGCGGGCCTGCCTCGATGGCGCCGGCTTCCTGCTCGGCTTCGATGGCGCGATCGGCCCCCACTTGGCCAGCGGCCGCCTGGTCGAAGTGCTGGCCGACTGGTCCGAGCCGTTCCCGGGCCCCTTCCTCTACTACCCCAGCCGCCGCACCCTCCCGTCCCCGCTCCGCGCCTTCGTGGATTTCGTCCAGGCCCGACGGCGGAGCTAGATGGAGCGAAAATTCAAGCTTCTCGCGTTCCTCTCCCTCTCGGCTTCGCCGGGGGAGAGGATATGGGGCTCTAAGCCTCAACCGCCTTCAGCTTGCGCCACACCGTCATCCGCGACACGCCCAGCCGGCGTGCGATCTCGACCGGGCCGACCCCGGCCTGCTGCAGGGCGAAGATCTCGTGCGCGGCCGCGACGGCCGGGCGGCGGCGGCGGCGGGCGGCGGGTTCCAGGTCGGTGACGGCCTCCAGCGCCGCGCGCAGGGCGACCCCGCCGGGGCCCGCGCTGGACAGTTCGGGCCGCAGCACGACGAGGTTGGCGCCGCGCGCCTCCAGCCGGTCCAGCGCGTCCAGCAGGTCGCGGCCGCTCGCCGCCAGCCGGTCGAGCCGGGTGACCACCAGTTCGTCGCCGGCCCCGATGAAGTCGAAGATCGAGGCCAACGCCTGCCCCGGCGCGCCCGGCTCTTCGGCGCGGACCACCTGGCAGCCGGCGGCCTTGAGGGCGGCGGTGTCCTCATGGGTCCCGCAGTCCTCCAGTCGGGTAAGGTCCCGGAGCCGCAAATAGCCGATCCTCAGCATCCCCACCCGCCGCTCCGCAGCCCCACGCCCGATCGCGCCCCAGGGTCCCAAAACCCGGGGCCATCGCCAAGCCGGCGTGTCGTTAAATCGAGGCAATGAAACGGGCGTGAACGGCGCTCACTCAGGCGAAATTGTGTCCGCGTGCGGTCGATTGTGACGATTCCGCGGCAAAACTCTCCGCCGGTCGCCGCAGGATGAATTCCAGGTCGATGGTCTTGCCGACCAGGAAGTCATATTCCCCCGCCTTGACGAAGCCCTCGCGCTCGTAGAACCGCAGGGCGCCGTGGTTGCCGGACCAGACCCCGATCCAGACCGCGCGCGGCCCGTCGGCCTGCAGCCAGCCCATCACCGCGCCGAACAGCCGCCGCCCGATGCCGCCGCCCTGGCGGTCGCGGGTGAAGTAGATGCGCTTCAGCTCGCCGCAGCCCGGCGTCACCTCGGCGTGGGGCAGGATGCAGGGGCCGGCCAGGGCATAGCCGATCGCCTGGCCGTCGGCTTCCACCAGCCACATCGCCGAGGCGGGGTCGGCCAGGTCGGCCGCGATGCGGTCCAGGGCATAGGCCTTGGCGGTATAGGCGGCGAAGTCGTTGGCGGCGTAGAGATGGCGGAAGGTTTCCGCGAACGTGCGCAGGCCCAGCTCGGCCAGCGTCTCGGCGTCCGCTGGGCCGGCGCGACGTATGACGGGTTCAGGCATCGGTGCGGCGCGAGTCTGGGTTAGGATGGGGCATGACCGTCGCGCTCTACACCCATCGGGACATGTTCGACCACCGTCCGGGCGACCGCCATCCGGAGCGACCGGAGCGGCTGGCCGCCGTCATGGACGCCCTGGGCGACGCCACGCTGGACCTCGCGCCGCATGACGCGCCGCTGGTCGAGGACGTCGACCTGCTGCGGGTGCACGACCCGGCCTATGTGGCGCAGATCGTTCGCCTGGCCCCCGCCACCGGCCGCCGCGCGCTGGATCCCGACACTGCGATGTCGCCGGGCAGCCTGATCGCCTCGCGGCGCGCGGCCGGGGCGGTGGTCCAGGCGGTGCGCGACGTGGCGGCGGGCCGCGCGCAACGCAGCTTCTGCGCCGTCCGGCCGCCCGGCCACCACGCCGAGCCCGGCCTGCCGATGGGCTTCTGCATTTTCTCCAACGTCGCCGTCGCCGCCCTGGCGGCCCAGGCGGCAGGGCTCACCAAGGTGGCGGTGGTGGACTTCGACATCCACCACGGCAACGGCACCCAGGCCGCGCTGGGCGGGCGGCCGGACACCTTCTTCGCCTCGATCCAGTCCTGGCCGATGTGGCCCGGCACCGGCCACCCGGACGAGGCGGTCCCCGGCAACATCGTCAACGCCGTCTCGCCGGAGGGCGCCCCCGTGGCCGTCTGGCGCAAGGCCTTCGAGGGGCTGATGTACCAGGTCGACGCCTTCGCCCCGGACCTGATCCTGATCTCCGCCGGCTTCGACGCCCACCGCCGCGATCCGGTCGGCGGCGGCGGCCAGACCCTGGAAGAGGCCGACTTCGCCTGGGCCACCCGCGCCATCGCCGACGTCGCCAACCGCCACGCCAAGGGTCGGGTTGTGTCGTCGCTTGAGGGCGGCTACGACCTCGAAGCTCTGGGCCGCTCGGCGCTCGCGCACGTCCGCGCCCTGGGCGAGGGGTGAGGGCGGCCGGCGGTGCATCTTCTGGATTTCTGGCCAGCGCCTTGACCGACACCCCCAAACCCGGCGCGCCCAAGCCCGGCGCCATCATCCTGGCGCGTCACGGCGAACCGGCGCTATCCCGCAAGGTAAAGCTGACCGCCGCCGGGTACCGCGCGTTCTGGGCGCAGTACGAGCTGGGCGGCATCCTGCCGGGCCAGGACCCGCCGCCGCGCCTGCGCCGGCTGGTCGCCGAGGCCGGGACCCTGGTCTCCTCCACGCGCCTGCGCGCCATCCAGAGCGCCCAGACGCTGGTCGGCGTGCAGGACTTCGCCCGCCATGAGGTGCTGATCGAGGCGCCCCTGCCGCCGCCCAACCTGCCCGACTGGATCCGGCTGTCGCCGAAGACCTGGGGCTTCGTCACCCGCGTCCTGTGGTGGTACCTGAACCATCATCACGGCGAGGAAGACCGCTACCGGGCCGAGCATCGCGCCGACCGGGCCGCCGCCCTGCTGATCGACCTGGCCGCCGACGGCGGGACCGTGGTGGTCCTGGCCCACGGCTTCTTCAACCACCTGATCGGCCGCGCGCTGCGCAAGCGCGGCTGGAACCTCGTGGAGAGCGAAGGCTACCGCTACTGGTCCATCCGCCGCTGGAAACAGGGCTGGGAGTAGGGGGCCGGTCGTTCGGAACCTACAGATCCGGGCGACGCACCGATCCAAGCGTCGTCATCCCGCGGATCGTCCGCGGGACCCATCGTACCGCCCGCGCGACATTGGCATGGGTCCCGCGGACCAGCCGCGGGA
>NZ_JANXWD010000150.1 GCF_025351295.1 Phenylobacterium sp. | reverse complement strand
TCAACGCCGTGGCCCCCGGGCCGATCCAGACCGGGATGCTGGACCGGTTCACTGGGGGGGAGGAAGGCAAGGCCTATCTCGCCACGCTGAACCCGATGAAGCGGATTGGCCAGCCCGACGAGATCGCGCACGCCATCCTCTACGTGGCCTCGGCCGAAGCCAGCTTCGTCACTGGCCACATCCTGACGGTGGACGGCGGCAAGTCAGCCAGCTGATCCCGCGACCAAAAGGGCCGGGCGCAAGCCCGGCCTGCGGCGCGAACCCCGAACTCAAAAGGACGCCAAGTCATGTCACCCGAACTGAAGCTCTACGAATCGAGCGCTTCGCCCAATTCGCGGCGCATCCGCATTTTCCTGGCTGAGAAAGGAATCGATGTCTCGCGCGTCCCGGTCGATCTGGGCGCCAAGGAGCAGTTCTCGACGGCCTATTCGCGGATCAATCCTCGCCGCGTCGTCCCCACGCTCGTTCTCGGAGACGGGACGGCCATCGGTGAAGTGCCGGCGATCATGCGATACCTCGAAGAGGACTATCCCAACACGCCGCTGCTTGGCGCCTCGCCAAAGGACAAGGCGCTGGTGACCATGTGGGAACGCCGCATGGAGCTTGAAGGCTTTGCCGCGGTGATGGAGACCGTTCGCAATAACGCCGCCGGTCTGAAGGGGCGCGCCATTGCCGGCGCCCACGACTATGAGCAGATACCGGCCCTGGTCGAACGTGGCCGCCAGCGGGTGGCCGATTTCTATCTCGACCTGGAGTCCAGATTGGCCGAGGCGCCGTTCGTCGCCGGCGAGCGATTCAGCGCAGCGGATATCACGGCCGTCGTCACGATCGACTTCGCCGCGAAGGCGCTGAGCTTGCCGATTCCGGACACCCATGCTGCGTCACTGCGCTGGTACGCGATCATCGCTGCCCGCCCGAGCATGGCCGCATAGGTTCACAAGTACCAAGCACCGCCGAAGTCCGGCCAGCTTAGCTGGCCCCTGAAATTGCCGAACCTGCTGGAGCAAGGCCATGGCCGAACGAGCCGTCAAAACTCCCAGTTCCGATCATGCGATCACGATCGAGAACAATCCGAAGCGCGTCGTGGTCATGCTGGACAGCCAAGTGCTCGCCGACAGCCGTGCGGCGCTGACGCTGAGGGAAGCGAAATACCCTGCCGTCCAGTACATGCCCCGAGCCGAGGTCGACATGGCGCGGCTGAGCCGGAGCGAGCACACAACCTACTGCCCGTTCAAGGGCTACCTCTCCTTCTATCCCGACCGGGTCGAGATCACAGAAGCCGCCTGACGCGGAAGCTACGCCTCCAATCCCACAGCAAGGATGTTCGACATGACTGTCCGAACCCATCACGGCGCCAAGACGCAATATGTCGAGGCCGCCGGCATCCGCTTCGCCTATCGGCGTCTCGGCCAATCAGGCGATGTGCCTCTCGTCTTCTTCATGCACTTCACCGGCACCATGGACCACTGGGACCCGCTGGTGACCGACGGCCTGGCCAAGACCCGCGAGGTCATCCTGTTCGACAATGCGGGCATCTCGTCGTCCAGCGGGGCGGCGCCAGGGACGATCGGCGAGATGGCTGCTCATGCCGCGGCCTTCTTGGGCGCGCTCGGCCTCGACCGGGTCGATGTGCTGGGCTTCTCAATGGGCGGCACGATCGCGCAGGAGCTGGCGCTCGCCTATCCGGATCTCGTACGCAAAGTCATTCTGGTCGGCACCGGTCCGCGCGGCGGCGAGGGGATGGCGTCGCTGACGCCGGAGGCGCAGGAAATCTTCGGCGCGGCCTACGACGACCCCGATGATCTCTGGCTTCGTGTGCACTTCACGCCCAGCGACACCAGTCAGGCGGCCGGCCGCGCCTTCCTAAATCGCACCCATCGGCGGGTCGAGGACCGTGATCCCCTGGTCGGCGAGAAGATCGCGCCGGCGCAGATCGCCGCCCTGGCGATCTATGGCGCGTCCAGGCCCGACGCCTTCGCCTACCTGAAGGACCTCCGCCAGCCGACGCTGGTGGTGAACGGCCAGCGTGACGTCATTATCTACACGGTCAATTCGTTCATCCTGCAGCAGAACCTGCCGAACGCGACACTGATCCTTTATCCCGACGCCAGCCACGGCTCGCTGTTCCAATATCCCGAGACTTTCGTGCGCCACGCCACGATGTTCCTTGAGGCATGAGAGGGCAGCGCGATCTCTGATCTGTTCATGGTCTGTCCAGCTTAGCGCCGTCCGTGTCACGAACCTAGGAGTACCCCAACAGGTGGCGGAACCTGGAAAGCGACATGGGCAGGACCTGTTCTGGTCGGGACCCGGCGATTATTCTTCGTCGCTGTCGGCGATCGGGCCGGCCTGGGCCTTGCCGACCTTGGGGCGCTGCTCAGTCGCCAGGGTGATCGAGCCGTAATAGCCGAAGTCGTCACGGACGGTGGCGATGGCCAGGTCGACGTCCCGGTAGGTCTTGGGCTGGTCGGACTTGAAGAGGTTGAGGCGATATTCGCCGGGCCGGTTGATCAGCCGCACGAACATGGTCCAGCGCTCGTCCTCGCCTTCGACCAGGCGAACATCCGTCAGGGCGCCGCCATTGCTGAGATAGACCGAAAGGCTCCGCATACGGATGGCCTGTTCGGGGTTGGACCCTACGATCCAGGCTTCTTCGCTGGTCCCGGTCTTGTTGCTGGGATCAGGT